>DMYK01000598.1:212-4047 GCA_003483675.1 Microcoleaceae cyanobacterium UBA11344 | reverse complement strand
TTTACTACTAATTAGCAATGCCCAATTCCCAATTCCCAATGCCCAATTCCCCATGCCCCATGCCCCATGCCCCATGCCCCATGCCAGATTCCCAAATTAATGCAATAATTCCTCTAATTGTTGCTGGTTCCACAAATATTGATAGAGTCCTGTTTGTGCTACTAATTCTCTGTGAGTTCCCGTTTGAACTATTTCTCCCTTTTCCATCACAAAAATGCGATCGGCACTAGCAGCAGCCGACATTTGATGGGAGATGAAAATCACTGTTTTGCGATCGGTTCCCGTTGCCAAATTATTCAAAATATCCGTAGCAGTCTGATTGTCAACACTCGAAAGAGCGTCATCCAAAATCAGCACGGGAGCGTCAACTAACAAAGCGCGAGCAAGTGCTGTCCGTTGTCTTTGTCCACCGGATAAAGTAATTCCGCGCTCGCCGACAACTGTTTTGTACTGCTGGGGAAAGTTGAGGATTTCTGCGTGAATTTGTGCTTGTTTTCCTGCTGCTTCTATCTCCGGCTGTTCCGCTAAAGGATTGCCGTAGCGGATGTTATTCTTGATGGTAGTACCGAACAAAAAGCTTTCTTGGGGAACGTAGGCGATCGCCCCGCGCAATTCTGTCAATTTTACCTGAGTAATATCTAATCCGTCTACAAATAATTCACCTGCATCAATGTCCAGCAGTCGCGGTAGCGCATTAGCTAAAGTCGATTTCCCTGAGCCGATCGCACCAACGATAGCTACCGTTTCTCCCGGCTTAATGGTAAAATTCACGTTGTGAAGGGCTGGTGTTTTTGCGCCTGGGTAAGTATAATTTAAATGACGGGCTACAATCTCACCTTTGACTGGATTTTGCAGTTCAATTGCATCAGCCTGATCATAAATTTTGGGTTCGACGGTAAGAATTGATTCGATGCGATCGACACTCACTTCTCCCCGTTGATAAGCAGTAATTGTGAAACCCAACAGCGCCGTCGGAAACACCAAACGCTCGACATAAATCAGCAAAGCCACAAAATCGCCAACGGTAATTTCGCCCTTAGCAATTGATCCCCCACCAGCAGAAAGCAGCACCAACAAACTCACACTTGCCAAACCGCCCAGCAACGGAAAAATAAAATTTCGGGTTTTTGCTAGTTCTAAATTGGCATCCAGCAATTGGGCGTTGCAATTGCGAAAAGCGCGGCGTTCGTTCTCTTCTTGAGCGTAGATTTTAATTACGGAAATGCCGCTCATATCCTCTTGAATCAAATCGCTCATCGCTGACAGTTCTTCCTGCACAGCTAACTGCTGGATGCGAAGTTTGTCGCTAAATAACTGCACCAAAACTAACATGAAAGGATAAACTGCGATCGCCAACAGTGTCAGCCGCACATTAATCCCCAACATCACCGGCAAAGTCAAAGCATAAGCAAAGGCTGTATTCGCCAAACTCAGCACCGCAAACCCCACCAAGCGGCGAATATTGTCCAAGTCGGAAGTAGCGCGGTTAATTAAATCTCCGACTGTATTAGCAGCAAAATAAGACGGTTCTAAAGTTAATAAATGATTAAATATTTGCTGTTTGAGGTCAAATTCGACTTGTCGCCCCACGCCAAATAGCAAAATCCGCGATACCATCCGAATCACCCACATGATTGAGGCGAGTACCAGAATCAGCACCACGTAGTTCAAAACTTGGTCAAATTTGAGCGCTACTTGCAGAGTGTTAACTGCATTCCGAATCAGCAGGGGAATGTAAACGCCCACAGCATTGACAATTAACAGGGAGAAAACGCCCCAAAATGCCTGTTTCCAATGCGGGCGCATATAAGAGCCCAGTTTTTGCAGTCGAGAATAACGAGCCATAGGTAGAGGTTCGGCAACGGATTATGTAACGGATGTAACGGATGAAAGTCGGAAAAAGGAAGTTCGGTAACGGATGAGTGTAACGGATGTAACGGATGAAAGTCCGATGAAGGTCGGAAGAAGGAATGAGGAAGAGGGAAAATTTGATTAATAAATGTGACAAATCATATTATATCCGTATGTTCGTGTGTATACGGATAATTAAGTTTAGGGCGGGCATCTTGCCTGTTAAGCGAGAATTGTTCACTACGGTGACTTTAACCGGACTGGGCGATCGCCCGCAACCCAAATCTCAAGTCGATCGAATTAGCACTCAGCCTCAGAGAGTGCTAAATTTGCTATGTAAGCGAATGGAGACAAAACATGACCAAAATAGTTGCATTTGGTGACAAATCTCGGCGGGCCCTAGAACGCGGGGTCAATCAACTCGCCGATGCCGTCCGCATTACCTTGGGCCCGAAAGGCCGGAACGTCTTACTGGAAAAGAAGTTCGGCGCCCCCCTCATCGTTAACGATGGTATCACTGTTGCCAGGGAGATCGAACTTGAAGATCCTTTGGAAAATACTGGCGCTCGCTTGATTCAAGAAGTAGCCTCCAAAACTAAAGATATTGCAGGGGATGGCACTACAACCGCTACGGTTCTGGCTCAATCTCTGATTCGCGAAGGCTTGAAAAACGTCGCCGCAGGCGCAAATCCAGTCGCCCTGCGCCGGGGAATTGAGAAAACGATCGCCCATTTGGTTCTGGAAATCGCCAAATTGGCCAAACCCGTCGAAGGGGCTGCAATTGCTCAAGTCGCCACTATCTCCGCCGGTAACGACGAAGAAGTTGGCAACATGATTTTTGAAGCGATGGAAAAAGTCACCAAAGACGGCGTAATTACTGTTGAAGAGTCGAAATCTCTGTTGACAGAATTGGAAGTTGTCGAAGGGATGCAGTACGATCGGGGTTATCTTTCTCCCTATTTCGTCACCAACACCGATCGCATGGAAGTTGAGTACGAAAACGCTCGCATCCTGATTACCGACAAAAAAATTAGCTCCATTCAAGAGCTCGTCCCCATTCTCGAAAAAATCGCCCGCACCGGTCAACCGCTGCTAATTATCGCCGAAGATATTGAAGGCGAAGCTTTGGCAACTCTGGTAGTCAACAAAGCCCGTGGCGTATTGAACATCGCAGCCACCAAATCTCCCGGATTTGGCGAGCGCCGCAAAGCTATGCTTCAAGATATCGCCGTTCTGACCGGCGGCCAACTGATTTCTGAAGAAGTCGGACTCAGCATTGATACCGCAACCCTAGAAATGCTCGGTACCGCCCGCAAAATTACGATCGACAAAGAAAAAACTGTCCTTGTTTCTGGCGAAGAACACAAAGCTGATGTCCAAAAACGGATTGTGCAAATCCGCCAACAGCTAGAGGCGACGGATTCCGATTACGACAAGGAAAAGCTAACCGAACGCATCGCCAAACTCGCCGGCGGTATCGCTGTAATTAAAGTCGGCGCAGCCACCGAAACCGAGCTCAAAGACCGTAAACTGCGTATTGAAGACGCTCTGAACGCTACTAAAGCTGCTGTGGAAGAAGGTATCGTTGCCGGAGGTGGCACAACGCTAATTCACTTGATTACAAAGATAGAGGCGATCAGAAATACTTTAGAGGCGGAAGAACAGCTTGGCGCTGATTTGGTTGCTAAAGCTTTGGAAGCTCCTTTGCGTCAAATTGCTGATAATGCAGGCGTTGAAGGTTCCATCGTGATCGAGCGTGTGCGCGCTACCGAGTGGAACGTTGGCTACAATGCTCTCACTGACCTGTACGAAGATCTGATTGCGGCCGGGATTATTGACCCAGCTAAGGTAGTGCGATCGGCTTTACAAAATGCTGGTTCCATTGCTGGTATGGTTTTGACCACTGAAGCTGTGATTGTCGAAAAACCAGAGAAGAAAAAAGCCGGTGGCGACATGGGCGACATGGGCGGCATGGGCGGCATGG
>DMYK01000598.1:0-201 GCA_003483675.1 Microcoleaceae cyanobacterium UBA11344 | reverse complement strand
GGGCATGATGTAGTCATTAGTCAGCATTCCGACGTGATTAGTTGTCAACTTTAGATCCCCGACTTCTTGAAGAAGTCGGGGATCTGATTATTCTTTATGCCCCAGGCCCCAGGCCAGGCCCCATCCCCCAGGCCCAATTACCGAACCGCTATATGTTTTGTATACGTTGCGTCTTGTTAAGAAAAAGAAAATCTGCTTTAA
>DMYK01000357.1:13741-14768 GCA_003483675.1 Microcoleaceae cyanobacterium UBA11344 | reverse complement strand
GGTTTGGGGAATGCTGGGGAGTTTTCTCTATTTTGACAAATTATTTTGTACTTGACCGGAAAGGGCGATCGTACTGGTCTCCGATCATAGTCGAAGGGCGGTGTTGCAAGGGTTTGAGATTCTTCGATTCACTCAGAATGGCAGAATTACGTTGCAATGCGTAAGTCCTGTTTTATAAGTTTTGTGTAATATTAGGGAGACCAAAATTAAGGATATTGGTGATGACAACGACTGTGAATCAAGCCAACTCCGAGTCAAGTGCAAAAATAGTTGTGGGTGCTATGTTGGGGTATAGGCTGTTGAGAAAAAACATGAAGAGGGCGAGTTTGAGTGGGGGAATTGTTGCGACAATTCTCAGTCTGGTATCGCCTGTGCAAGCTTTGCAGGTGAAGGTGATGCCGACAAATCCCGAACTGGGAGATACGCTGTCAGTAATGATTCAGGTAGACGGTAGTGGTGAAACTCCAACGGTTTCTCTACAGCAGAAAAACTACCCAGCGTTTCCTATGGGCAATAATCGCTTTCGGGCTCTGCTACCTACAACCCCTCTAGAGAAAGCTGGTGCTCGCCAAATCCAAGTCAAAGGTGACGGAAAGGTGCAAGACTTGAGCGTACAAGTGCGATCGCGCGATTTTCCCACTCAATCCATCTGGTTGCCACCAGGGAAAGACGGTGAAGGTACTGATGCGGAATTCGATCGCGTAGACGCTTTTAAAGCACTGGTGACACCCCAAAAGTTTTGGAATGGCAAGTTGTTGCGCCCCAACTCCGGCGAAATCACCACCATTTACGGTGTCCGCCGATACTATAATGGGGTGTTTGCCAACGACTACTACCATCGAGGCATCGATTACGCGGGTGATTACGGTTCCCCTGTCGTTGCACCGGCAGCCGGTCGGGTGTCTCTAGTCGGACGCGAATCTCAAGGGTTCACAATTCACGGCAATGTTGTTGGTATAGACCACGGTCAAGGGTTAGCCAGTATTTTGATGCACCTGAGCCGCATTGATGTCAAGGAGGGCGATTT
>DMYK01000357.1:9901-13642 GCA_003483675.1 Microcoleaceae cyanobacterium UBA11344 | reverse complement strand
GGAATTGAGTAGGTATTTTCAGGGATTTTGACGAATTTACCAGTCATTATGGGGTAAATTTGTGGCTGGGGCGTGCAGATCGCACTTGTAAGTTAAGTTATGGGTGTTAAGTCAGAATTTTTATCAAAATTCTCAACTCCCGCCTCAAAACTCCAATCTCAAGACGCAGGCGATCGCGTCTTCAAAAAAACTCTATTTTAATGATGCCGTTGAGTGAGAAGCCTTATGAGTATTGAAAAAATTGTTGAACAAGCTTTGCAGGATGGCTACTTAACGCCTTCTATGGAAGCTGAAGTAGGACGAATCTGCAATACGGCTTCGGAATTGTCGATCGAAGAGTATATGGCTCTCGATCGTCTGATGGGAGCTTTATTAACTGGGGAAGTTGTGGTTTTGCCCCGCAAACAGTTCATTAACGTGATGGAAGAGTTGGTGCTCAGTGATGCGATCGCCAGGGTGGCAGAAATTGAGGCTACCAGCGATCAGAGGCTGGATGTGGGAGACATTGCCGCTTATGCTTTAAATAGGCTGCCACCTTTGTATGCTACAACTGAAGAAGGCGCTCTCTTTCAAAGGGCTAAGGCTAAAGAGCAACTTCACGATTTGATTTCCAAAGAGGTCAACGCAGCGATCGCCCGCAACTTGGATCGACCAGAACCGGTCAACCCCACAGCTTTGGGCAAGTCTTCTGGAAACGAAGTTCTCTCGCAGCTCAGCACCTGGCTACAAGCCAACGCCACTAATTTTGAACCGAATCCCTAGTTTAATCCCTACAGAGTACAGAGCTCTGTAGATTAAGTCGATCGCGCTCAATTTAGAAGGCGCGATTTTTAGTTTTTAGTCAACACTCATTTGAAGGCTGAAGGCTGAAAGCTGAATTTTTCAAGTCAGAAGGCCCCCGTCAGAATTGCCGAAAAATTTAAAATTTCAGATTTTTTTGTTCGTTAAGACCAAAAAAACCTTCTGCCCTCTGCCTTCTTGCTTCTTGCTTCTGCCTTCTTGCTTCTGCCTTCTTGCTTCTGCCTTCTTGCTTCTGCCTTTAACTTACACCGCCGGGAAGTCCCCCGCTCTACCTGTACCCAGGTGAGCGGTGGGATGAGAGGCGGGTTAACGTAGGAGGGCGAGTTGACCAAATCTTTCAGATTGTCTTTACTGTTTTTGGTAGTAGGTAGTAAGATGTTGAGACAAGGAGGTGATATTGAGTGCTCCATAAAGCTGTACAAGTCCATCTGTATCCAACTTAAGAGCAAGAAGCACTACTAGGCCAAACATTTGGATGTTCGCGGTGGTGGTGGAATTATGCCTTAAATAAATCCATTGAGGTTTATAAAGATACGGGGAAAGGGCTGGGACAGGTAGCACTCAACGGGCTATTGCCCAAGCTCAAAAAAGCCGAAGATACGCTGTGGCTGGCTAATTGTTACAGTCAGGTTTTACAAGCTACAACACTTAATTTAACCAAGGCTTACAAAAACTTTTTTGCTCAACGTGCAGGCTTCCCTAAGTTTAAGTCTAAACATGGCAAACAGTCAATTCAATACCCTCAAAATGTCAAGATTGTAGAGGGCAGTGTAAAGCTTCCCGGTATCGGGATAGTCAAAGCCAAAATACATCGACCAATTGATGGAAAAGTCAAGACTGTCACCGTCAGTAAAATGCCTTCCGGGAAATATTTGGCATCTATATTGACCGAAATTGAAGGGGAAAACCCTACTGTTTCAGAAGGTAAAATCTATGGTATTGACTTAGGAATCAAACACTTTGCAGTTGTTACTGATGGCACAAAGGTTTCTAAATATGACAATCCTAAGCACTTTGCCAAACATGAGAAAAACCTCAAGCGTAAGCAAAAGAAATTAGCCCGTAAACAAAAGGGGAGTAAATCCAGAAATAAATATCGTAAAGTTGTTGCTAAAGTGTACGAACGAATTAGTAATTCCCGGCAAGATTTTTTACACAAACTTNNAGCTGTCATCGTAGAAAATCTTTCTGTCAAAGGCATGGTTCGTAATCACAAATTAGCTTCATCAATATCTGGTGGATGGGGAACTTTCACTAATTTATTAGCTTACAAACTAGAACGAAAAGGCGCGAAGTTAGTCGAGATAGATAGATGGTTCCCTAGTTCTAAACTCTGTTCTAATTGTTTTCATCAGAGCACTGAAATGCCTTTAGATGTGAGGGAATGGATTTGTCCCCATTGTGGCACTCGTCACGACAGAGATGGAAACGCAGCTATCAATATTAGAGCCGAAGGTATCAGAATGCTAAAGACGGATGGTTCAGCCGTTTCTGCTGTAGGAGGGGAGGTAAGACCTTCATGGGGACGCAAGTCTGTCTTGAGGCTCTCGCCTGTGAGTACAGAAGCTCCCGCTATACCTGGTACTCCAGGTTAGCGGTGAGTAGTTCACATGACTAATTACTGTTTTCAGTGGCCTCACCCGATAGGCTAGCGCTGGCTTGAGTCTCTCGCTTTTCGCGTTTTTTCCGTTCCGCTTGGATCACATCTTCCAGCACGATTCGCGCTTGGGCCATTTTTTCCAGATTGCTGCGGTACAGGTCTAAATCTTTGCTAACTTTATCGAATGGCAGGTTTAAGGCTGCACAGACTTGTTTGAGGGCTGCGGTTCGGGTTTCTTGGTCTTTTACCAAATCGAGGTCAGCTTTTTCTAGCAGCGAAAACAAGCCGATCGCGAACAAACGGCTGTACTTAAATTGAGAGTTACTGGCGATCGCCCCTAAAGACGCTTGCAAATCCTGAGTATCTGCAAAACTGGTCGATCGTTCGAGCCACGAAATCAAATCAGTACCCGAAAGTCGCATTGCCAAGCTTTCTAATCGCTGAGCGTCTTGCTGGTATCGATCGGGAGCATCACCGAGAGCCTTACACAGACCATTAAAAATCGAAATCCGGTCTTTTTCTGGCGCGTACCCCAGCATAAATCGATCGAAAGCTGTCACCACACCCAAAGCATAAATCGGGTCGTATTGAAAATCGACATTCACCGAAAGCAAGTGCATTTCTACCATCAACTCTTCCACCACACGACGGTAAATTGAGTTAATCGGTCGAGTGTGAATCGTATAGAAACTTCGCTTAGTATCTGAAACAGTACGGTTCTTGTTCACCTGATTTTTATAGATAAATAATTTTGCCGCAGCCTTGTGCTGGACAGCGTGAGTAAATTGAGACTCCGTTCTTTGAAACTTACTCAAATCTACTCATGGTAGATTTAATGTTCACGAACTGCTTCAGTCTAGTCTGTCGCCAGATTAAGCGTCCACAGGCGTAACTTCAGGTCTAACTGACCTTAATAATTCCCTCGCCACAATCACATTGACTTGGGATTTGAAGCCAAAGCCGAGGAATTTCTCAGCTATGACAAAGGAATAAGCCGCTTCTAAAAACCTATGTAAATCTCTTCTTGAAGAACAAGATACAACAGAAGTCCAAGTCCACGGTATAACTTCCTCAAGGTAAAAAGTAGTGCATTACTGCTTGCTTATTGCTCCGCTTGCGCTCAACTTTAAGCATGGCCACGATTCCCCAGTTAAAGTTTGCGACCTTGAGGGGGTAACTGATTCACTTGTAGTTGGGGGATTAATTTCTGTTAGGTGTTTTACGGCTTTCACCCCGTATAAGCCTTAACAACCCGCATTAATCCAGCTTACTCAAATGTTATAGCTGGTAAAAGTATAGGCATTTATGACAGTGCCGTGGGAGGCGTTGAGTCCCTCCCC
>DMYK01000357.1:4212-9760 GCA_003483675.1 Microcoleaceae cyanobacterium UBA11344 | reverse complement strand
TCTTAATGAAGTTTTACAATACGTTAATTCTCCAACATCGGCGCTAAGAGCAAAAATACCGAGAATTAGATCGGACTTATCCTCGGTAAACCTAGATATTTCGGCTACCGCTTTAAGCCCCACGACAGGCAAGGCTATCTGGGGAGCTTTAATGGGCCCTTTTAAATTGGTCAAGCGTCAGGATTTCGCTTCTGAGGTATCGGTTTAAAGGAAGGCAGAAGGCAGAAGGCAGAAGGCATAAGGCAGAAGGAAGGCAGAAGGCAGAAGGCAGAAGGAAGGCAGAAGGCAGAAGGCAGAAGGAAGAAGGCAAGAATTTACATTCTTCCTGTTCTTCCACTGCTATGTTCCTGGGGGGCTGTGACTCTCAATCTTCAGATTCCTTACACCGCAACCGATGCCAGATTTCCTCAACAGGCGCGAGGAACCCCCTCTAAAGCTTCTTCTTCCGTGTCAAAAATTTCAAACACAGAATCCATCATGGTGACTTCAAACACCAGTTTGGCTTCTGGATGAACATTGCAAATGCGGAAACTTCCCTTAACTTTATCTGCATCCCGCATACCTGCTACCAATGAAGTCAGACCAGAGCTATCTATAAAGTTAACCTGACCAAGATTCACTACAACATGGCGGCTGAGTTTGGAAATACACTCTTGCAACTTGAGGCGGAATTGCCAAGCTGTTGTGATGTCCAGCCGTCCTGTCGGTGCTAAGACGATAACTGTTGTACCGTCTTGAAGCGTGTGGGTTTTTTGATCAATATGAATCACTGACCCTTCCCTCAAAATTATGTTCTATCGCGGTGGTTACTGTCCCAGTAGTTTAACTCAGGTCGGTAACTACAGAGGCATCCAATTCGCCCAATCTTGCGGTTTTAAGAACTTGGAGTAGAGTTCGGCTTCTGGAGAGTTGGGTTCTGGCTCGTAACAGTATTCCCAGCGTACCAAAGGTGGTAAGGACATCAGGATTGATTCGGTGCGTCCGTTGGTCTGCAAGCCAAAGGTTGTGCCCCGATCGTACACTAAGTTAAATTCGACATAGCGGCCGCGACGGTAAAGCTGGAAATTGCGCTCGCGATCGCCGTATGCTGTCGATCGACGCTTTTCAATAATTGGGGTATAAGCCGGCAAAAATGCCCTACCGCAGTCCTGCACGAAGGCAAACAGCGACTCCCAACTCCTATTTTCCGGCTTTCCGATGTTGTTGCTGTATTCAGCAGCCTTCCCTTTGACATTTTGGTCGCGGTAAAGGGGGCCTTGACTGTTTTGGTAGTCAAAGAAGATGCCACCGACGCCACGGGTTTCTTGACGGTGCGGGAGGTAAAAATATTCGTCGCACCACAGTTTAAAGGCCGGGTAATATGCGGGATGGTGTTTGTCGCAAGCTGCTTTCAGAGTTTTGTGAAAATGAGCTGCATCCTCAGCAAACGGGTAGTAAGGAGTCAAATCGACACCGCCGCCAAACCACCAAATCGGGCCTGCCTCAAAATAGCGGTAATTCAGGTGAACCGTAGGCAAATAGGGATTGCGGGGGTGCAACACCATCGAAGTGCCAGTGGCATAAAAATCGTGACCAGCCGCTTCTGGGTGCTTGGCCAGAATCAAAGCAGGCAAACTTTCGCCCCAGACTTCCGAGAAATTTACGCCACCCTGTTCAAAAACATTACCTTCCCGGATAACGCGAGTACGTCCCCCGCCGCCTTCGGAGCGTTCCCAAGCATCCTCTTTGAACTTGCCGCTGCCGTCGAGTTGTTCTAGGCCTTGACAAATTTCGTCTTGTATGCATTTCATAAATTGGCTGACTCTAGCTCTAGAGTCAGCGGGGGGCAAAAACTGAGAAGTGGCGGTTTTAAGTGTTGTAGAAACTGTCATTTTTCTTCCTGCTGTCAGATTTGAGTTTTAAATGGGCAATGCCCAAATCCAGTGGTGATGTAATTATGCCACCCTAGGTCTGCAAATGATTGCAATGAAGATATGTTAAAAAATAGCAACAAAAATATACTTAAAGATGATCAGTGCTGCGATCGAACATCAGTGGAGCCAAAGCAATTGTAATATATGGACTGTTATGGATAGGTTTTATAGAGCAGAACACAATGCCCAAGACACTCGATATTAGTTCAGTCCTAGAAATCCTGCGACCAGTCCAAGACCCCGAACTCCAAAAGAGTTTGGTGGAATTGAACATGATCCGCAACATCAAAATCGACGGCGGTGTCGTCAGCTTCACCTTGGTGCTGACAACGCCGGCTTGCCCGCTGCGAGAATTTATTGTCGAAGATTGCCAAAAAGCGGTCAAACAGTTGCCAGGAGTCGAAAAAGTGGCTGTGGAGGTGACAGCGGAAACACCGCAGCAGAAGGGAGTAGTCGATCGCCAAGGCATAGAAGGCGTGAAAAATATCATCGCCATTTCTAGCGGCAAGGGCGGAGTCGGCAAAAGTACAGTAGCCGTAAACGTGGCCGTAGCGCTGGCGCAAACCGGCGCTAAGGTGGGTTTGCTGGATGCGGATATCTATGGGCCCAATGACCCGACGATGTTGGGGCTAGCGGACGCTAAAGTGATGGTTAAGGATGGCAAAAGCGGGGAAAGTCTGGAACCAGCCTTCAATTACGGCGTCAAATTGGTGTCGATGGCGTTTTTAATTGAGAAAGACCAACCTGTAATTTGGCGAGGCCCGATGTTGAACGGGATCATCCGGCAGTTTCTCTACCAGGTGAATTGGGGCGATTTAGACTATCTGATTGTGGATATGCCGCCTGGTACTGGAGATGCGCAGTTGACAATGGCCCAAGCGGTGCCGATGGCTGGTGTGGTGATTGTGACGACGCCACAGACGGTGGCCTTGTTGGATTCTCGCAAGGGGTTAAAGATGTTTCAGCAGTTGGGAGTGTCGGTGCTGGGAATTGTCGAAAATATGAGCTATTTCGTGCCACCGGATATGCCTGACAAGCAATACGATATTTTTGGTTCTGGTGGCGGGGAAAAGACGGCTGCTGAGTTGGGAGTGCCGCTGTTAGGCCGCATTCCGCTGGAAATTCCGTTGCGGGAAGGTGGTGATTCGGGTGTGCCGATCGTAGTGGGACAACCGGGTTCGGCTTCGGCGAGGGAGTTGCGGGCGATCGCGGGTCGCATTGCCGGTAAAGTTTCCGTAGCAGCTTTAGCTTAGCTGGAACAGGATTATAGCATTGATATAGGGTAGGGAGACTCAAGCGTGCCCATAGGTGTCAACTTAAGACTAAAATCCTTGAGAAATCCCGTTTTTACCCTAGTCTAGATCCCCCTCGCATCCCCCTTAAGAAGGGGGACTTTGAGCAAGTTCTTGTTCCCCCCTTCTTAAGGGGGGCTAGGGGGGATCTAGACTTAATAGTCAAACAACAATCTCTGGCTAGGTTTGACCTTAAGTTGACGCTCCTTGGGATCTTGGAGTGTCCCTACTGCCCTATCCTGTATTTGATCCGATTGAAAACTGCTATAAAAAACAGAATACCCAGAGCCTGGACTTCTTTAAGAAGTCGGGGTTCTCAAGGGCAAGATCATTTTAGGTTGAATTAGAGCCACCTACTTAGAAGCAGTAAAACAGCACATTTTCGATGTTTATTCACAAGGAAGGCCGGAGGAAAAAGCACCGGGTTAAGATTAGCGATCGCCAGCCAGATTGTAGTCGCCACCAAGGGCGGAACAGAGGCGAATTATATTTGAGAGCGAAGCACTGAATTTGAGATTCCCTCACAAGTGACACCTGCATTTGAGCGAGTTCAAAGATGAAAAAGTCATTTATTCTTGTGTGTTAACCTAAGCAGGTAGTAAAGCCTTGTCACCAAGGCTTTAACCTAATTTAAAACAATTCTTGTTTTTATAGAGGAGTGGTGTATTCCAGATGGCAAACCTGATCGGCACTGACAGCAACGATTTTCTGCTCGGAACTTCCCAAGGCGATCGAATTCGTGCCTTAGATGGCGATGACACGCTGTTGGGTGTTGGAGGAGATGACACCCTAGAAGGGGAAAATGGCAACGACCAAATCATTGGAGGCGATGGAGCCGATTCGCTGATTGGCGGTGAAGGAAATGACGAGCTGATTGGCAACCAAGGCCGCGATATTGCTTCCGGTGGGCCTGGCGATGACTCGATTCGTGGCGGTTTGGGTAACGATACCCTGGATGGCAACGACGGTAGCGACACCGTGTTTGGAGACGCAGGGGACGACTTAGTTCGTGGCGATGCAGATTTTGATGTGATTGCCGGCGGTACTGGGAACGACACCCTCAGAGGGGGTGATGGCGACGATTCCCTGTTTGGAAATGCTGATGACGACTTTCTCTACGGGGATGTTGGCGATGATTCTCTCAACGGCGGTAGTGGCGGTGACCAATTGTTCGGCGGTGACGGCAACGACTTGCTTACTGGAGAGGATGGTGCCGACACTTTGTACGGTGGTGCCGGTACTGATTTGCTATACGGAGACGGCGGCAATGACCAGATATTCGGTGGCAAGGCCGACGATACAGCCTTCGGTGGCACGGGTTCGGATACCATTCGTGGCGATACAGGCGATGACTGTTTACAAGGAGGTGAAGATAATGATTTCCTCTTCGGCGGCAAAGGCAACGATCTTCTTGACGGTGGCTTTGGGGACGATTCCTTGGCTGGTGGCCTGGGCGACGATACAATTTTGGGCAGTTTTGGTAATGACAATTTATTTGGGGCAGAGGGTAATGACTCTTTGATCGGGGGTGAGGGTACGGATACTTTGACTGGTGGCAGTGGCAGTGATGTATTTGGACTGGGAGCCGGGCCTGGCAGTTTGGCTTTAATTACTGATTACAATGATGCGGAGGATTTCATTGGACTGCCGAGCAATTTATCTTTTAGTCAATTGAAAGTTAGCCAAGGCAACGGTTCTAACCTGAGAGATACAGTAATTTCGATCGACGGCAAGCTTTTAGCAATTTTGACAGACACTCCGTCTTCGCTGCTCGATCCAACTGATTTTATATCTGTTACTGGGACGGGTACCCCCAAACCAACTACGACTACAACTACAACTACAGTTACAACCACAACTACAGATCTAACTCCGACTCCGACTCCAACTCCGACGCCAACTCCGACGCCAACTCCAACACCGACTCCAACACCGACTCCAACTCCGACACCAACTCCGACACCAACTCCGACACCAACTCCGACTCCGGCGCCGACTCCGACTCCGGCGCCGACTCCGACTCCGACTCCGACTCCGGCGCCGACTCCGACTCCGACTCCGACTCCGACTCCGACTCCAGCGCCGACTCCGACTCCGACAGCTTCGAGGATTCCTTCTGCGCCGACAATTAGCGTGCCCGATTCGCCTCTGCTGAGCATTAGTTCGATCGCCCCGATGGCGACTCCCGGACTCTTGGCAATGCCCGGCCAGACACCGATGTTCCCCTCGGTGCTGCCGAGTCCGATACCGATGCCTCCTACACCTTTCGGATTTTAGATGGGATCGATTTTCTCAATTCAAAACTTAGGGCGGGCAAGGGGGCACCGCCCCTACAACATTCAA
>DMYK01000357.1:0-4193 GCA_003483675.1 Microcoleaceae cyanobacterium UBA11344 | reverse complement strand
ATTCAAAACTATTTAAGACCTTGCGGATTCTCGGCCGAGTCGGAATCAGACTCGGCGGGAGAATCTTCTAGGAGAGATAGTTGTTCCGTGTAGCCCAAGAGTTCGCGCAGCTTCATGCGGTGGATGTAAGGCCAGCCGCCATTGGCCTCAATATTCCTGAGCAGTTTATAAAGTGCTTGGCGGTTGTCGGGAAAAGACGCTTGAAACAAACCGTCCCGAATTTCTCGGTGGGAGCTTTCCAGCGCCCGCAGCAAAACCAAAAGCAGCACACTGTCTCCCTGACAACTTTCGGCTAAAGTCCGAATCGCCTCTGTCAGGGATTGCAGTTGAGACTGCAACTTTCCTGACTCTAAATCTTTGCCGTTGTCCATACTGCTGCTTCCTTTGAAATCTACAAGGCTTTTGTCCCCTACCTGAGTGTCAGCAAACTAATTGAGCTAGTCGCGATCGCCATGAGGGGCCATAAGCAACGTAACTTAAGTAGGTTGACCTAAGCAATATTAATTTGCTGCCCAAGTCAGGAAAAGAGCACAACCCGTCGTACCATGTGTATTGGGCTACGATCCGAACGTTTTGAAAAATCCTAAGTTTTTGCTTAATTTCAATGGATTAGCTCGACTTTACGGCTTTCGGACGGTTGCACTGGCAAGACCTACGAGCGAGCAATGATATTTTGCTCGAAGTAGGGCTTTTTCTTAATATAATCTGATGTTGGATCTTGAGGTTGGCGATGAAGTATCGTTCTTTAATTGTGGCACTTTTAGCATTTTGCATGAGTGCGCTGGTGGCTTGTTCTTCTGCTCCTGATACGACGACGGTGGCGACTACCGAGTTACTCACCTACGACCAGATTAGAGGTACTGGATTGGCAAATAACTGCCCTAGCTTGGCAGAAACTTCTCGGGGATCGATCCCCATCGAAGCGGGAGGCACCTATAAACTCACTGGTTTGTGTTTGCAGCCCACCACTTATTTTGTTAAGGAAGAACCAGCAAATAAACGCCAAGAGGCAGAATTTGTGCCTGGAAAATTGCTGACGCGGTTCACGTCCAGCATTGACCAAGTTCAAGGTACGCTCAAGGTCGGTACTGACGGAACTCTGACTTTTACTGAAGAGGACGGCTTGGACTTTCAAGCAATTACGATTCAGTTACCCGGTGGAGAGCAAGTACCTTTCTTGTTTACTATTAAAGAGTTAGTTGCTAGTTCCGATCCAGGAGTGGTTGCGATCAATACTTCCACGGATTTGCAAGGGACTTTCAACGTTCCATCTTACCGCAGCGCTGGCTTTTTAGACCCTAAAGGTCGCGGTGTTGCTACTGGCTACGACAATGCTGTGGCACTTCCGGCTACTGACAATTCCAAACGTGAGCGGGCTAATGTTAAGTTGGCTGACACCAACACCAAAGCTGGCAAAATTTCTCTCCAAGTTGCTAAGGTGAACAGTAGTACGGGGGAAATTGGCGGTATTTTTGAGAGCACCCAGCCTTCTGATACTGATTTGGGAGCTAGACCTGCTCTAGATGTGAAAATTCGGGGTTTGTTTTACGCTCGGATTGAGCCTTCGGTGTCCTAAAATTGGACTGGACGGTCGATCGCACCCTTAGTAGTTTCTTGCCCTAAAGATACTACTCGTTATTCAATAGCCAACAGTCTTTAGCAATGTAACTGAAGACTGTTGACTAATGAATAAACTTATGATATCAAATCCTCTCTTCATNNCATCGGAATTATTCATCTCTCTCCAATCTCCCTCTGCGTTCTCTGCGTTCTAGAAAGGTTAAATCATTCCGATGCAACCGGAATTGATAGGATTTACTTACTATGACTTGCGAGTTGTAAATTTTTAATTTTTAATTGATTAAAGTATTGCGTTAAAACAACTTTTAAATTAAAATATGTGGTGAGAAAATCCAAGTAAAATTCTAGGTGTAAAATTCTACCTGTAAAATTATACCAGCCGATGACCGCACCAAATCAATGCACATTCCCAAAGCTCAAGAGGTGTGTCGGCTGTCACAGATATTCAGTGCTAGGATTACACCACTTAAAGATGAATTTTTTTAGACTAGATTTAAACTAGATCTAAGGCAAAATCAGTCCTCTACTCTACCAACCCTTATGCCACTATGTCTACCACAGTCCCAAACGAGCTCAAAAACGAAAACTTGCAATTGTTGCGCGAATACCAACATTCTGCATCGAATGAAGTCCGCAATCAGTTAGTTCAACTGAATGTTGGACTGGTGAGAAAAGAAGTTCACCACTGGATGAACCAGTGCGGGGAAAGCTACGACGACTTGCTGCAAGTGGGGTGCATGGGCTTAATCAGAGCAATTGAGCGGTTTGANNGGGTGTATTGGTTTGATCAGAGCCATTGAGCGGTTTGATTTGTCGAAGGGACACGCATTTAGTTCCTTTGCAATTCCCTACATTCGGGGGGAAATTCAGCACTATCTACGGGATAAAAGCCCTTCGGTGCGAGTTCCGAGACACTGGTTGTCGCTGGAACGCAAGTCTGTAGCAGTGATCAAGGATTTGCAAGTGCAGTTTAACCGCAATCCGTCAGATGCTGAAGTAGCTGCTGTGCTGGAGATTTCTGTAGAAGAATGGCAAGAAATCAAGCTAGCCCACCTCAACCGCGAACCTCTGAGTTTGGATGCACCAGTGCAGGATGAAGATGAGGGCGCTACTTGTTTGGGAGAATTGGTCCCCGATACTAAATATCGCAGTTTTCAGTTAGCCCAAGAAGACCAGATTCGCGTACAGCAAGCTTTGTCTATGTTGGAAAAACGGACTCGTGAGATATTGGAGTTTGTTTTTCTTTACGATTTGACGCAGAAGGAAACGGCTGAACGCTTGGGGATCAGTGCGGTGACTGTTTCTCGGCGTGTTAAGAAGGGGCTGGATTTGCTGAAAGAGATTATGACTAAACAGCTTTAGTTATTAGTCAACAGTCAGCAGTCAGCAGTCAACTAACCACTGACTACTAACTAATTTTTAGATTTGGCGGACAAATTTATCTAGCCTTTCGATAGCTTTGTTAATTGTGCCTAAATCGGTGGCGTAAGATAAGCGAATGTGGTCGTCTGCACCAAAAGCAATGCCGGGAATAACTGCTACTTGTTGCTGTTCTAATAAAGCGTCGGAAAATTCGAGAGAAGTCATTCCTGTTGTGCTGATCTTGACAAACATATAGAAGGCGCCGTCGGGTTTGGTGCAGCTAATTCCGGGGATAGCATCGAGTAATTCAAATATTACCTGACGCCTTTCGGCAAAAGCTAGACGCATTTTTTCCACAGATTCTTGGCTGCTTTCCAAAGCTGCGATCGCCCCGTACTGTGCAAAGGTACACACGTTTGAGGTACTATGTCCTTGAACGGTACTGGTAGCTTGGATTAATTCGAGCGGTCCGGCCAAATAGCCAACTCGCCAGCCAGTCATGGAGTAAGCTTTGGCAAAACCGCTGCTGATAATTGTGCGATCGAAGATTTCTTGGCCCAGGGAACCGATGCTGACTTGTTGGGCTCCGTCGTATATAATTTTTTCGTAAATTTCGTCCGAAACGACTAAGATATCTCGCTCGACAATTACCTCTGCTAGTGCTTTGATTTCCGCTGGATTATACACCATTCCCGTAGGGTTAGATGGCGAATTGAGTACAAATAACTTGGTGCGGGGAGTAATGGCTTGACGCAGTTGTTCCGGGGTGATTTTATATCCCGTAGAAGCATCAGTCTGGACAATTACTGGCTTACCGCTGGCTAGTTTGACCATTTCTGGATAGCTCAGCCAGTAGGGAGCAGGGATAATTACTTCGTCTCCCGCCTCAATCAGAGCCATCATCAGATTGTAGAGGGAATGCTTGCCGCCGTTGGTGACGATGATATTCTCAGGTTGATAGTGGAGATTGTTGTCGGAGCGAAGTTTCCGGGCGATCGCAGCTTTTAACTGCGGTTCCCCAGCCGCCGGGCCGTACTTAGTCTTGCCGCTGTCTAAAGCTTGCTTAGCCGCTGCTTTAATGTGTTCTGGGGTATCAAAATCTGGTTCTCCCGTACTCAAACTACAGACATCAATTCCCTCGGCCTTCATGGCTTTCGCCTTAGCTGCGATCGCTAAGGTGATGGAAGGAGGAACTTCACCCACTCGTGCTGCCAACTTAATCATTGGATTTTAGATATTAGATTTTTGAC
>DMYK01000541.1:15749-16174 GCA_003483675.1 Microcoleaceae cyanobacterium UBA11344 | reverse complement strand
GCTTCCAATAACAAATCGTAGGCGGTCGAATGTTTTAACCAACCAAACAATTTTACCACATGAAAATGCGCTCCATAGTCATTATTTGCTTCTTCAGCAAAGGTGGCAAACAGGGCGGCTGGTGCATCGTCTGAGTAATGTTCTAGAATCGTTTTAGCTGCTAAATAGCAACGTCCAAAATCTGTTTCGTATAATTGGCGAATCAAAAACGGTAAGTCGGGTAATTTTTCATAACTATGTACTAAATCTAAATCTGCTGGATAGTCTCTTAAGGTTTGTTCCAAATGGGGTTGAATGGTGGCAAAGGTCAGGGTTTTGTCGGCAATTCCTGCTGATGCTAGCATCCTAATTCCTCTCAGCCGAAAGACTAAAGATACGGGACATCTGGCAATATTGGGAATGGCATCGTAGTAACGCGCATCTAT
>DMYK01000541.1:11160-15694 GCA_003483675.1 Microcoleaceae cyanobacterium UBA11344 | reverse complement strand
GAAAAGTCTCTGGTTAAGCGACAGATTGCGGCGATCGCAGCACTAGCAGTCGGCGGGTCAATATCATCGACAAATCTGCGAATTCTGGCTACTGCTGGCTGATAATCTAATTTTGTCAGAGTGTGGATAATTACGCGGTAGGTTTGTCCTGGTTTATCCAGCAATTGAGCAACTTCTGCTAAGATATCGGCATCTTGAGTGCCAATTTCGCCGATCGCCCAAACCGCATTTTCCACAGTGTAACAGTCATCATCGCTCAAACAGGTGCGAATCACGGGCAATGCTAGCACAGCTTGCAGTCTTCCCAAGGTTTCCACTGACTTGCGGCGCACAATCCGGTTTTCCAGCACCGGATCGGTTTGTTGTACTGCTCGGATCAGTGCTGCGATCGATCGATCTGTGGAGAAATTGATCAAGTGGGAAGCGGCTATGTAGCGGGAGTCCTCTTCGCCGATTTCAGCTTGGGGCGTATCTAAAAGGGCGATCGCCTGGTCTTCTGTTAAATTAAAAAAACTAAAAAAGCGTTTATCCATATAGAGGAGATGGGGGGATGGGGAGAGAGGGAGATGGGCAGAAGAGGAGAGGGGGAGAGTGGGCGCTACCGATGCCCGATGCCCAATGCCCGATAGAAATTAGGATATGCCTATTCAAACAAAATAACAAGCCTAGGAATTCTTGATTCTTACCTTACCAAAATCGGTAAAGCAACGAGCCAAGATTTCCTAGACTTGTCGGGGATAGAAACTACCCATTGACATACCTCCTCGTCTATCAAGTCCGAGGATTCCTTGACGCTTCATCGCAACGCGCTCCGCAAGCGGTAGTCTTACCATCACTCCACGTCCGTTTAGAGTCTCCCAATGCCCTATGGCGACTAACTATATTCTAGCAAGCCGTCCTAGAAGGACGGGGCTTGAATCCCAGTTTCTTGGTCACGACATCACAAACCTGCTAATTAATTAGGACAGGGAGTTGATCGCGTAGTCAAGAAGAGCGTTGTACTCAGTCAAAGCTTGAGCAGACATATCGCGAGGAGTGCAACCGCGATTACGAGCATAGCTTAATGCTTCAACGTAAGGAGCAGTAGGCAAGCTCAAAGCGCGATAAACTTCACGTTGACCAGCAATACCCCATTCATCAAGAGGGCCAGTGCCGCCAACAACTAAGCAGTATTGGATCAAGCGCAGGTAGTGCTTGATGTCACGATGGCATTTTGCTTTGAAAGTATCGGTGGAATTAGCTTCACCAGCGTTGTTCAGGTAAGGATACTTCTTGATGCAAGCATCATAAGCTTCTTTAGCAACTGCGTCGAGGTTGTGGGCGAGTTTCTCAGCAGCTTCCAAACGAGCGCCTGCGCGTTGGATAGAACCTTGAACTGATTCTAAATCTGAGGTGCTAGGGAAGCGGCCGGCTGCATCAGCAGAGGCGATAGCGGTGGTGAGAACTGATTTCATTTCCTAAATCTCCTAAAGTGATTTTGACAGTGAGCGTAGTTTCAATTTTGCTGAGCGGATTGCGATTAGCAATTGACTAGCTCAGTGCAGAAATGATGCGATCGAAGTAGCTGGAAGCTTCGGCAACCAAGCTAGCGCAACGATCTTCGACTACGATAGATCCCATTTTGCGGAGTTTAGCACCAGCAAATTTTTCGCTGGGGTTGTCTTGGATGTGAGCAGCCGCTTGAGCCTTCATGATTTGAACAGCACGCACGGTGGAGGTGGTGGGCACGCCCAAAGCTGCGTAGGTTTCTTTCAAACCATTCAAGCAACGGTCATCAAGAACTGAAGCATCACCAGCCAACAAAGCGTAGGTGACATAGCGCAGAATGATTTCTGCATCGCGCAAGCAAGCAGCCATGCGACGGTTAGGATAGCAATTACCACCAGCTTGAATCAAGCCTTGGTTTTCGCAGATCATACCGGCAACAGCGTCAGAAACCATACAGCTAGCGTTACTGGCGATCGCGTTTACAGCATCCAAGCGTCGGTTGCCGCTGGCAACGAAAGCTCTGAGGGCAGCAATATCACCGACGGTGGAGGTGCTGGCATCTGCTGAAACTACAGCTCTTGAAAAAGCGTCAAGCATTGAGTTCTCCTAACTTAGACGAAAAATTGTTTCTGATCTCAGTTTGTCAACTTGGTGACTAACTTAATGGTTTTGAATATATCTCTGGGGTGTTCCCTCTGTCTCATTCCTGAGAAACAAAGTAACAATTTGTTACTTTTGTGGCTAAAAGCACTTTTTTTCGTGGACAGGGCGCAAAAAGTGGAGTTCTGAAGACAAGAATATTTTGGCTCTTGCCCCTGTATAATGTGTTCCATGAACAATATTAAGCAGTTTGTTGAACATTCTCTAGGACGGTGGCGATCGCAGCGCAGCGTCCATCATTTGACTTTCAGACACTTTGAAGCTGTGCAGTCAGTCATTGATATCGTTGCTATCTCACCGGACGATCGGGCAGTAATCGAACTCTGCCAATTGTATAAGGTTGACCCATCCCAAGCAGTAATGCCTTTTCAAATGAGTTGGGAGGGTGAGTCAGATTGGGATGAGAATTCTGAGGTTAAGGGGAGTTGTATTTTTGTACCAATCCCCGATCCAAATGTGCCTGATCGTGGTAAGTTATTACGAGATCAAGGTTATGCTGAAACTATTGCCGCAGCAGGTGACTATCACATCACAGAAGATGGAACTTTTGTGCTGTTGACTAGCTACGAACGCGCCGCAGCGGAAGAAAAAATCTGGTTTGCTAATCCTAATTTACGGTTTCGTGTTTCCCTAATTAAAACCAGTGCAGGAAGTGGGGTAGTAACGGCATCATTTTCCTCAGAGATTCGTGCGCTTTCAGGGAATTAGTTAATGGCTAATTTCTATCCAACTTTCTTCTACCTTCTTCTTAGCTTATGAATTTAGTTAAAAGCAATGATTTAATCACTTTAGCTCAGTGTATGGCAGGGGATTTTAGTAACTACAAACAATCCTCTAAAAATCCACAACAATTCGCTCATATTCGGATTTTTTTTCGTCCCTTACCCTTTGAATTTTTCAAGGCCATTGGCTTTTATTCCGAACAAGTTTATGACCATGACCTCTGGACTCCCTATCGTCAAGGAGTCCACAGATTAATTGACCAGGGAGATCAGATTTATATTGAAAATTATAGTCTCAACGATCCAGTGCAATACGCCGGCGCAGCAAGGGAATTAAGCATTCTCAAAACAATTAAACCAGATTGCATTCAAAGGCGGTACAATTGCTCAATGGTTTTCAAACGAGACGGAGAAATGTTTCGAGGTAGTGTAGAACCTGGAAACCTTTGTCTCATCGAAAAAAGAGGTTGTTCAACCTACCTAGTTAGTGATGTGGAGATTACCGAAACAACTTGGAGTAGTCTCGATCAAGGTCTGGATGTGAATACTCATCAACAGGTTTGGGGTTCGGCTTTTGGCTCTCTACAGTTTGAAAAGCGTCAAAGTTTTGCGGCTGAGTTACCGCAAATGTAAGTGGTGTCAAAACATTGATCGTAACTAGGGGGCGATCGGCTGTTTGCGGCGATCGCCCACCCTAGATTCTGATGGTAAGTTGAACAAAAATTCATCCTCCTTTCAGCGATCGGTTTTCAGCCAGAAACCCAGTTTCTCCGATCGTCAGCGAGTAAGTCCCAAAATACGAAATGTTAAATTATGTAACTGTTTTTAATCTAACATCGAATTATGGTATATTTTCACATAACACAATTGTGGAGATTTTTTCAATGGTTTTTGGACCTGCATCTCGACTTGGAGTCAGTTTATTTGAAGAAACACCCTGTTTAGAACTGATGCCAGGACGTTCACAAGAAGAAGTAGAAACCATAATTCGTGCCGTTTACCGGCAGGTTTTGGGTAATGCTTACGTCATGGAAAGTGAACGAGCCACAATTCCTGAATCCCAATTCAAACGTGGTGAACTCAGTGTACGCGGATTTGTCCGCGCTCTGGCAAAATCAGACGCTTACCGCTCTCGCTTTTTCGATACTTGTCCTCGCTATCGGTTCATTGAACTGAATTTCAAACATCTTCTCGGTCGCGCTCCCGATGGCTTAGAAGAAATGAGAGCACATAGCACCATTTTGGATACCGAAGGCTTCGAGGCAGAAATAGATTCTTACCTCGACAGCGATGAATACCAAAACGCCTACGGGGAAAATATCGTTCCCTATTACCGCGGCTACAAAACTCAACCTGGACAAAACATGGTTGGGTTTACTCATATGTTTGCTCTGTTGCGCGGTGCTTCCAGCAGCGATTTGAAGGGCAGTATTTCTGGAAAATCCCCTGTTCTGAATAAATTCGTGATTCAGCAAACCCCCCTACCAATAGTTCCCCCTTCCGGTGGTGCAGTTGGAGATGGTTGGGCATTCCAAGAATCTGCTATCAATTCACGTAGCCGTGCTGGATTAGGCGCATTAGCAGAAGGCAAAGTTTATCGCATTACTGTGACTGGATATCGTTCTTCAGGAACGACTGTGATGAACCGAGTCTCCAAATTTCGC
>DMYK01000541.1:3949-11125 GCA_003483675.1 Microcoleaceae cyanobacterium UBA11344 | reverse complement strand
AACAAGGCGGCATAATTTCCAGCATTACTGCTGTCAACTAACAACCGCTCAAACTTCTGCCTTAACGACTTGGGGAATTATCTCCCTGAGCGTGTTTTTCACAATCCCTAATTCCCTGTTTTGAAGCGTTATTTAGTCTTAGGAGAAACTCAATGAGTGTGGTTTTAGATGCGCCCGTAGAACTATGGTCTACTAGCAGCTCCGATGATAAACAGGCCGTAATTCGCGCCGTTTACAAGCAAGTGTTGGGCAATCCTCATGTGATGGAAAGCGAACGCCTGACTGTCGCAGAATCGCAGTTGTGCGATCGCGGGATGACTGTACGGGAATTTGTCCGTGCTGTAGCTAAATCCGACTTCTATCGCAGTCGCTATTTTGAATCCTGCGCTCCTTACCGCTTTGTCGAGCTAAACTTCAAACATTTGTTAGGTCGGGCTCCCTTAGACCAAGCGGAACTATCTCAGCATATCTGCACCTGTATCGAAAAAGGCTACGAGGCAGAAATTGATTCCTACCTCGACAGTCAAGAATATCAGGACAAATTTGGCGAGAATACAGTCCCTAATTATCAAGGGGCAAAAAGTCAAGTCGGACAAAAGCAAGTCGGCTACAATCGCACCCTTTCCCTGTATCAAGGTTATGCGGGAGTTGACAGTGCTTTTACCGCTTCTCGCTTAGTTGATTTTGTAGCTGGTAATAGCGGCAACAAAATTACTTTGCCAACAACCGGCGGTCGGATTAGCGCTTACAAAGATGCTACCGAAAAGACCTTCAAGATTGTAGTTAAAGGTGCTAAGTTTGATAGCCCTCGCCGACTAAGTAACACTGAATATCTGGTATCCGGTGCGAAGATGACTCCGCAAATTCAGCGCATTCATCGTGCAGGTGGCAAAATTGTCAGCATCACAGAAGTTGCTTGAGGCCTAGAGTTATTAGCGGATAGAGAAGTAAAGATTTGCTTCTCTATCCCTCTCGGAAACAATCACGATTTTTATCTTATCCCCATCGCTTTCATTATGAAAGCGATCGCGATAGAAACCGATAGTGTTTCTCTGTCTCAATAACAGATACGTTCGCGAATGTCAAGCTGTTTCAAGCAACAGTAACATCTTTTGACAGTTTCAATCAAACTTTAATTAACGTTAGGAAAAAACAATGTCCAGTTTAACAGCCGCTTTCGTCAGTGACCCCGTAGAACTGCGTTCTAATGCCACCGAAGAAGACTTACAAGTAGTGATTCGCGCTGCTTACCGACAAGTCTTAGGAAACGTTCACATGATGGAAAGTCAGCGTCTCACCAGTGCCGAATCTTTGCTTCGCAATGGTGATATTACGGTGCGTGAGTTTGTCAGACAAGTGGCAAAATCAGACCTGTATCAGTCTCTCTTTTTTCACACCAATTCTGCCTATCGGTTCATCGAGTTAAACTGCAAGCATTTGCTTGGTCGCGCTCCTTTAGAACAGACGGAGATTTCTGAACACGTCCAAATTTGTAACGGTCAAGGCTATGAAGCCGAAATCGATTCTTATATCGATAGTGACGATTATACTCAGAACTTTGGCGAGAATATTGTGCCTTATCCTCGGAGCATTCGCAGCCAAACTGGTATCAAGAATGTCGGGTTTAATCGGATGATTTCTTTGCTGGGAGGAGCAGCTACTAGCGATAGCAGTAATCAAGCTCAATTAGTTGCTACGGTTGCGAGCAATCTGCCTCAGAAAATCAAACTTTTTAGCATTGGTACCAGTGGAGCCTCTAGCACAACTGGTAAACGTTTTCGGATTACTGCTACTAAGTCTGGTGGTGCTAAGGTCAGAGCGAGCAAGCTCAGCTATGAAGTAAGCTATGCTCAAATGTCTCAGCAAATTAAAAATATCCAGAAAATGGGAGGCAAAATTCTCAGTATTACTGAAGTTGGCTAAGTCCCCATAGACTTGACTGTGATTTTCGTTTAGGTTTGGTATAGCAGTCGCCAAGGCGAAGAAGGTCATTGAGCGTAGTCGAAATGTCCACTTCGACGGAGTTGATCCTGAGCGTAGCCGAAGGGCTCTGTTACCGGAAGTGTCCTAACCACCTTGGCGGTTGCTATATCTTTTACTTTCTCTAGAGCGAGTTTATTATTCGCTCTTTTTCTATGTAAAACTTGAAAATAAAAATAAATCACTCGGTTTTCAAGCTGAGTATCTGAAAGATGTTACCCCCCATAGCTGACAAAAAAATGCAGGCTTGGATCAGAAGTCGTCACCTAATTTTTTCCGGTCAATTGCTAATTTTTGAAACTTTAGACTATCCAGCAGTTGAGCGATTTGAGGAATGTGTTAACAGTCTAGGAGGGTGCTTAATTTCTGTAGAACCAGCCAAACGACTTTGGATGGGAAATCATCGACAAGTGATTCTCTATCAGGCTAAAGCCAGTTTGCATACACCTCATCATGAACTGCGACAATATTGGTTCAAGTACGGCAGTTTTCAGACAAGGTTTGATGAGAGAGTTTAATTATAGTTGAAGGAAGAAGGAAAAAGGCGAACAATTTTTGTTAAACTAAAGGAGACTCCTCCTCTGTTGTGGTTATGGACATTCACGAAATCGAAGCGTCTCTAGAAAATTCTGACTTTCAGTACCGACTCAAGGCCGTCGCGGCCCTGAAAGACTACACACCAGAGATTGCTGTTCCCTTGCTCAAGGCGAAACTCAATGACCCGGAGTTTTTAGTACGTTCCTTTGTCAGCCGGGCATTTGGGACACAACAAACCGCCGAATCCTTCGCCGCTTTACTGCAAATTATGAAGTTTGATAATACGCCGAATGTGCGAGCCGAGGCTGCTAATTCTCTTTCGCTTTTTGGTCGATGTGCTGCATCTCATTTAGTCTTGACTTTTGTACAGGATGACCACTGGTTAGTGCGGCGTAGTATTCTGGCTGCTTTGGTTGATATGGAGTGCGAAAGCGAACTCTTTGAGGTCTGTATGGAAGCCTTAGCAGGCGAAGATATGACCACCCAGGAAGCGGCTGTGGATGCACTTGGTACATTAGCCGGAACTAATCAGGAACAGGCTGCACTTTCTCAGTTATTAATGCTGGCTAATTCTGAGTATGAAGGTATGCGTCAGCACGTCGCATCTGCTTTGCAACATTTTGATGATCCGCAGGCTAAGGAAATCTTAAGTCAACTTCGGCAAGACTCAAATCATCGAGTCGTTGCTGCTGCTTTAGAAAATCTGCTTTAGACAATAAACAGTAGGGAATATGATAATGTTTAGTTGATTAAGCTTGACTAAATTGTTTTAACCCAGTGATTAAATGGTCAAAAGAGAGACTCAATAAATCCCGGTCTTCAGCATTAAATTGCTGCAAGCTCACTTTTTTCAACTGTTCTAGTCCACAGAGCATCGCCGAAACAGGAACCCGCAATTCTTGATAGAGTAGCTCCATGTTTTTGAGTCCTTCTTGGCTAGTAAATTGATGACTGTTACCTGCAATTCCATAGGTGATACAGCGTAGGAACTGCCAAAAATCTCGCCAACAGGCTTCAGCACGTTCGGGAGGATAAAGGTCATTGCCAGGCTCAGTGATATTGGGAAATTCGGCTAATACCTTTTTCCTCGCATCAGCAACAAGATTAGGAGCTTGATCTCGCAATAATCTGGCTTTTTCTAGCATTAAAGAGAGATTAGGCTCAAGATTTTTAATGCGTTCTAAATCCTCATCTGTGAGATATCGACTTTGATTGTCAGCCTCTTGAAAAATGGCAATTACTTCATCTGAATATAAGTTTTTCCAAGTGGCAAAACTGACAATTCTGGCTTTGGGAATTAATTGCTTTGCTCTTTCACTTAATTGCATAGTCATTAAATTACACTCACGTAATTTACTAGGATAGACTAAAATTATGAGAAAATTTGTTAAGATTTATTACAATTACAGCAGTTTAATGATGGTTGGTACAGGGTTTTGCTTGGGGAATGCTGAGCGCACCACAGAGTTTCGTAACGAAATATTACTTTGTTTGTCAAAAACAGAGACAAGACTTAAGGCAATCCCTTATGATCGCGTTTTGAGGGAAAGATTGAAGGAGCTAGATTTTCATCTATGTTTAAGCCGTTTCAGGAATTCTTAGAAAAAGAACTGTTTGGACGTTTTGCTCTAGAGAGTCGTCCCATTCCCTCTGGGTTGGAATCAGTGGTGAGTGAAAGAGGCAAAAATCCCGCCACGATTCAAAGTTGGTGCTATCAATGTCCCGAATTGCGAAAGATTCGTTACACCTACATTGATGCTGGAGAAACGGCACAAATTTTCAATTGTGTCATTTATCCGAATTATAATTACGATCTGCCCTTACTAGGAATTGATTTTTTAGCTTTTGGACAGAAGAAAATCTTAGTTGTCCTAGATTTTCAGCCTTTATTCCGCGATCGCGCTTACATAGACAAATATATCGGGCCAATGAGCGCAATTAAGGATAAATACAAGGATTTGACTCAAGACTTAGAAATGAAGTTTTACGATGCGAATCAGTATTTTTCCAAGAACTTGCTATTTGCTAAAACTGACGCAGAAACGGTTGTAACTCGTCTTTTGCCAGCCTATCAAGAATATGTCCAGTTGTATTGGCAAATGCTAGATCAAGCCTCCCCGCTTAACACTCCAGAAGAGATTCAGCGGATTGCGAAGGCACAGAAAGATTACGATCAGTATAGTGCGGAACGCGATCCAGCATCAGGGCTATTCGGCAGCTATTTTGGCCATGAATGGTCAGAGCGATTTCTGTATGAGTTTTTGTTTGAAGATGCTGTTCCTTTAGCCGTTCCAGCGGGAGCAAGATAAGTTAAAAATGACTCTTTATCAACCTTTCTTAGATTACGCTATCCCACTGCTAACTGAACGACTTGACTTGGCTCCCTATCCCATTCCCGCAGGTTTTGAACGGAAAGAATCTATAACTGGGAAGGGGAAAAAAGAGCAGTTGGTTGTGACGACAAGTCATGCTTTTAAGTCCTCAAAATTACGGCAAATTCGGGCGGCTCATGTTCAGGGCGGTGATGCTCTTCAGGTACTTAATTTTGTGATTTTCCCCCAGTTAAATTATGACTTGCCCTTTTTTGGGGCGGACTTAGTAACCTTACCGGGGGGACATTTAATTGCTTTGGATATGCAGCCTCTTTTTCACGATGCGGCTTATCAGAAGCAATACTCAGAGCCAATTTTGCCGATTTTTAACAACTATCAAAAGGAGTTGCCTTGGGGGGGGGATTTTCCCGACGAAGCAAAACCTTTCTTTTCACCTGCGTTTCTTTGGACTCGTCCCAAGGAAACAGAGGCTGTGCAAACTACGGTCTTTGAAGCTTTTAAGGATTATCTTCAAGCTTATCTCGATTTTGTTGAGCAAGCGCAACCTGTCACAGATAGCCAGCGACTGGGAGAGATTCTTGAGGCACAGCGACGTTATATGAGTTATCGTGCTGCAAAAGATCCCGCTAGAGGAATGTTTACGCGGTTCTATGGTGAGGAGTGGACGGAGGAATATATTCACGGTTTTCTGTTCGATTTGTCACGCCAAATTCCAGAAGTTCAACAATCAGTGTAAATTTATCCTAGCTGATAGCCAAGACTCTGAGCCGTGTTGTTACGAGTAAAAGCATTCCAAGTTCCTAATTCTTTGGGATTGCGACTACAAAGCATGGCTTTCATCTCTTGGGTTAGTCCTTGTGCTAGGGTAAAATCAGCGCCAGCAATACTTTTTAATTGCTCTAAATTTGCCCCTGTCAAGTCAGCCCCTCGTAAATCGGCTCCTTGTAATTCGACTCCAATTAAGATAGCATTCCGTAAATAAGCACCAGTCAGAAAGGCATTCTGAAGACTCGCCCCACTTAAAGCGGCTCCCTCTAAATTTGCCCCAGTTAAATCGGCTCCACTGAGATAAGCACCTCGCAGATTACAGCCGTGTAAATCTGCACCTCTGAGGTAAGCTGTATTCAGAAAAGCTCCACTGAGATTGGCTTGGGGGCCAATAGCTCCCGAATTTTTGTAATTCAATCCTTCTGGCCAAAGGGTATGAGCATCATATTGAGCTAATTTTAATTTAGCCTCTTGTAGCTGGGCATCGACTAGATTACAACCCTGTAAATCTGCACGAAAAAGATAGCTTTCTTGTAAATTCGCTCCACTCAAATTGGCATCTCTGAGATTGGCCCTTCGTAAATCAACCCCTTTGAGATTGGCCCCTTGCAAATTGGTTTGACTAAGGTTGGCCCCAATCAAGTTTGCTCCACTGAAATCAATACCAGATAAATCCATCTGGCTGAGGTTGATTCCCTGGAGGTTGGTTTGAGCTAGACTTTTGCCTTGCTGAATGGTTGGCAAGATTTCTGTTGCAGAAAGGGGTTCGGAGAGGAAAGATGAGTGTTGACGAGGTGACATTATATTTTTCTGAAAATTTATTGATCGAGTTGCTCAAAATTGTCCTGTGTCATTTATCCTAGAATTTGAAGGATTCCAGACTGACGTTTGTTTATTTTTCTTAACCAAAATCAGCTCTGATTCCCAGTTCGGCTAAGCTCAGGTCAAAGCCTAAATCTCCGTTTTTCAATGAGATTTGTCTCAATCCCTCTGATTCCTCTCGTTAAGTTGACACAGAAATGCTGCTAACACCACCTATGACTATGATGGATTTCTTTCGCAAGAGTGAGGGCGTTTGGTTTACTCAGCGAACAGTCCATAATTTTGATACTGCTGGGGCTGATGACTCGGGAGAATCCAATGTCATCGTTGACGTTTTGTCAACAGATGATCCCAGAATTTTAGACGTTTGTCAACAGCAGAATGTCGCTCCCGCTTTAGTTAGTGGGGGATGCAGTTTTATGTGGCAGGATAATTTAGATGATACAGTCCCGAACCAAAACTATGCTGCTATTCTTGTAGATGTGCCTAATCCTAGTAATCCGAGAACGGGCAAGTTTCTGCGAAATCGAGGCTATGTTGAAGGTATTCCGGTCATCGGTGTTTACCATTTTGCGGATGATGGGGTGTTGACTATTGAGACGGAATATGAGACTAATCAAGGACAGGAACGCTGTTGGTTTATTAACGATCATTTTCGGGTACGGGTGATGACTGTGCAGATGAGCAATGGGGTTAAACAAATGGCATACTGTTCTGAGCGTCGTTGTGTTTCTCA
>DMYK01000541.1:0-3802 GCA_003483675.1 Microcoleaceae cyanobacterium UBA11344 | reverse complement strand
TTATCAAACTATCAAAACTATGTCTGAAAACGAAGAATTTACACCATCTGATATTGATGAATCTGCCGAAGATTTAACAGAAAATTCAACTCAGACAGATGCTGAAGAATTGGTGGAAGTGATTGCCGAATTTGAGCGGTATCGGGAACGTTTGGTCAGTGAGACGATCGCCGCAGCACAAAAGGCTAAGCTGCCCCAGAAAGCGGCCCTGGCTAAAATTGAGCCGGAACTGGCTCAAATTGATGCTGGACTTGAGAGTCTCCGCACTCAATTGGCGGCTATAACTACTAATAATTAGGTGACAATTATGGTCAATTCTAGTGCTCAATCTCAGGACGATCCAGTTTTATTGGCTCATGGGAAAACAGATGCTTTGCTTCGGGAAGTTACTGAACAAATAGATTTAGATACTTTCGATGCTGATGATTCCAATCTGTTGAAGCGGTTAGTTGAATCTTTGGGAGATTCGCGGGGGATGACTCGACTCCGTTGCGCGGAAACTCTGGCTGAAATTGGTGAAGCGGCGACTCCTTTTTTGTTGGATGGTTTGGCTAATCATGTTAATCCGGTTGTGCGACGTGCTGCTGCTAAAACTCTGACTTTGATTGCTGATCCGAGTGCGGTTCCTCATCTAATTCATGCTTTGTTGAACGATCAGGATACGGTGGTTAAGGGTTCATCAATTGGGGCGTTGGCGAGGATTGGGGAGCCGTCTGTAAGGTCGTTATTGGATATTTTAGGGTCAACTGATTTGCCGGAAAGTACGATCGGTCATGCGGCTTGGGCGTTGGCGTTTATTGGGGCTCAGGCGAAGGAGTATTTGTATCAGGCGATCGCCTCTGATTCGTCTGTGGTGCGTGGTGCGGTGGTTGGTGCGATCGCCAAAGTTGCACAGGAAGAACCGAAGGCGGAATTATTCGAGATTTTGATTAAGTCTCTCACTGATGTTGATGTTGATGTGCGTTGTGAGGCGGCGGCGGCTTTAGGAAATCTGGCTTATCAACCGGCAATTCCTAATCTGATTGAGTTGCTAGATAGTAGTGATGGGGAAACTCGCAGGGCGGCGGCTTTGTCTTTGATGAAAGTAGGCGATCGGGCTGCGATCGAACCGCTAAAAACGGCATTAGCCAAGGAATCGGAAGCGGCGATTCAAGGTGTGATTAAGTTAGCAATTTCTCAAATTAAGTAACTAAAAATATGACTGAATCTGGAACCGGGCGGATGTTGCTTTCTCATAATTTTGATATGCCAGAAGGTGTTTTTCCGCCCTTGAGTCGGGAAGATTTGACTTTGGTATTTGCTGAGGGTTTAAGTCAATATCCTCAGATTAAATGTCGTCAATTAAATCATGCTCATTGGATGGTAGAAGTTTTATTTTCTACTGATTTTTCTCCGCCTCAAGTTGGGGAATTTTGCGCTCAAGCTTTGGTGGATAAGCGCATGAGTCAAGGGAAAGCCGATGATTCTTTTCCTGATATTTTGATTTTAGCGGGGTTGAAGAAGACTCCGCCATTGAGTAGCGATGCTGAGGCGCTGCAACCTGGACAATGGGGGGTTGATGTGGTGGAAACTCAGTCTGCTGAGAGTTTCTTGATGGCGATGGGCTGGGAGGAGAAAACGGCGGGGAAAAGTATTGAGGATGTTTTTAAGGTTGAAAGGAGAAAGGGGTAAAAGGCTGAGTTAACCCTGCCACCATATCTTTTTGATTGATACTGTTGAAACAAAAACCAAAAGTCGCTCGATACTTAGTCTGCCATTTTTCAACTTTCCTCATCATCTTGTCCTGGTAAATCTAAAGCAATCATTAAAGCGCGATTAAGTTCGGCAATTTTTGCCTCTGAAAGCTTTCCCAGCATTTGCAAAAGTCTAGTTTTTGCCAATACCCGCACTTGATCCGCTTTAACAATTGAATCCCTTTCTAATCCTCCATCAGGAGCTTTAATCAAAACCTGAGATGGAAAAATGCGCTTGTTTTGTTGATAAGTGGTACAGGGAACTGCCAAAACGACTGGACTACTAGAATTAATTGCATCGCGACTGACTATAATCACCGGACGATTTCCCCCTTGTTCAGAACCTTCAACAGGATCAAGACGAGCTATATAAACTTCTCCTCTTTTCATTCTTGAGACTCCGCCAATTTAAACGCCTCCCAAGAAGCTGTAGCAAATTCAGCCTCCATTTGTAAAACTTCAGCTTGATACTCTGGATCGCTTGCCATTTCTGCTAGTGCTGCATCAATTTCTGCTCGCTTCAGCGCGGCTAATTCTCGACGAATAGCCCGCATAATAAATTCATCACGACTTTTCGCTTTTCCTTGGTTTACTGCTTTATCAGTCGCTTCTAGTAAATTAGCAGGGAGACTGATTTTTGCTTCAATTGTAGGATTAGACATGAAAATCACTCCTAAATGAAACCTGAATGTTCTCTAGATATCTATCTTAACTCTTTTTTCTCAAAATAGTCATGGATTAAGCGATCGAGGATGTTTTTAAGGCTGAAAGGAGAAAAGGGTAAAAGGTGAGAAGTTATTTGGAAAGTAAAAGCTAAGTCCCGAAGCGCTGATTTTGATGTTTACCAGGCTATTATCTGCCTCCGATCAAAAGATTGAATTGAAGGTAATGTGGGGAACTGATTTTCAGCATATTTTCTGGACAGTCATGGTTATCAGTTATTGACTCCCGTGTTGGTTTCTTATGAATATTGATATTTCTGATAGTGACGAATCGATAGACATAAGCATCAAGGAATTGCTTTGCAGACCAAAATTCTTTGCCAATTTTCTGACAATACGCGACAAAACACTGTGCACCTTTAAGTTGCTGAATAATTTTCCATTCTGGGCTTGTTGTAGCTTTTGCCTTCATCTCAATACAGAGGATAACTTTTTTCTTGCCAGTATCAGCAATGATCACAAAATCTGCACGTTTGCATTCACCTTTTGAACCAGAAAATATCGCTTCAGGTGATGTAAAAGCATCTGCCTTTATGATAATAACTTGATCGTCATTGGGCATTCCATGAATTGTGACAAAGCAGTTGGGGAGATCGGGTTCTCTGAGTGTCACCTTCTTTTTACCGTAGCTATCTTCCACCAATGGAACTTTAGCACTTTCTTGAATCATCTCTTTGAGGATAGCAATATCAGACATTACTCCTTACCCCAGACAATTGCTTCCTGAATCCGGTTCATCGTTTCAATAGTTGCATCAAAACTGCGGGCTTCAATACCCATCTCTGGATCAATATCGGCTGGTGTCAGGGTTTGACATTTAGTTTTTCTTGTCTTCCCTTCTAAAACGATTAATGCCTCTTCCGCAATATAAACTTTAATTTTTTCAGACGATATCAGTTCTTCTTTCCGATAACCTTCTTCTTCAGCAATTCGCTTCAGATGAGGTTGATCGTGGTTAAGCATAATCAAAGTATTCAGTTCTTTAATAATGTAATCGCTATGGGTAGTTATAAACACTTTAATACCTATATTTACCAATCTGGCAAATAGCCGTGCAACGCGGCGCTGGTTTTCAGGATGTAGATTCAATTCTGGTTCATCTACCATCAATAAATCGCCAGTCTGAGCCTCATGTTTCAGGTAAAAACCGATATCTAATAGAGAACGCACAGCACTAGAACTTTGATCCATAGAAAGCTTAATCCGTTTACCCTTCGGCACATAATAAAGCTGATCGTTTCGAGTAACAGTGTACTCACCACCGATGATGTCAGCAAAATCTGCCAATATATCGGGATGGTTTTCAGCAATGAAACTGGTTGTTTTAACAATGCTTTCAAGTTGTCT
>DMYK01000010.1:2641-4970 GCA_003483675.1 Microcoleaceae cyanobacterium UBA11344 | reverse complement strand
TCGCCCAATTCGATCACCGTATCGACAGCAGCGCGGGAACCATGTTGACTACGCTCGAATAAGTGAATTTTACGTTGACGGCGATCGAAAACACCTTTAAAGCGATCGCCCGTACCGATGGGCCAATTCACCGGATAAGTCTGCAACCCCAATTCCCGCTCAATTTCGTCCAACAAATCCAAAGGTTCTCTGCTGGGGCGATCGAGCTTATTAAAGAAAGTAAATATCGGCAAACTTCGCAGCTTACAAACTTCAAACAACTTCCGAGTTTGCGGTTCCAACCCCTTAGCAGCATCCTCCAACATCACCGCATTATCAGCCGCCGCCAGAGTCCGATAAGTATCTTCGCTAAAATCTTGGTGTCCCGGAGTATCGAGCAAATTAATGTGATATTTTTTATACTCAAACTGCAATACAGTAGAGGTAATAGAAATTCCCCGCTGCTGTTCCATTTCCATCCAGTCAGAAGTAGCGTGTCGCTGAGCTCGCCGCGCTTTCACAGAACCTGCTTCATGAATAGCACCTCCGTAAAGCAGCAACTTTTCTGTCAGAGTAGTTTTCCCCGCGTCGGGGTGTGAGATAATGGCAAAGTTGCGTCGGCGCTCAACAGCAGTTTGCAGTTCAGTTTCAAGTTCTGTGGTCATCCGATTTTAGATTTTAGATTTTAGATTTTAGATTGTTCCCACCGCTCAATCCGGGGGTTGTGACCAAATTGATCGAGGCGATCGCAAATCAGGTAGGGGAATCATCACCCGATCGCCATTATAGCCTGTGCTAAAGTTGCTATTAAAGGTAAACTTATCATAAATTCAAGAGAAAAGTAATATGTACGACTCCGACAAGCGGAAGCTGCTATCACTCCTGTGTCACGGCGCTATTTTTTTGAGTACATTAGGGTTGTCGATCGCAGTGCCGATCGGTATATTATTCATATCCGATGACCCCGTTGTCAAAGATAACGCCAAAGAAGCCATCAATTTTCACCTTAATGTCTGGCTGTACGCGATCATTCTCGTCCCACTATCTTTTGTGACATTTGGCTTAGCTGGCTTAATCGGCTTCGTGCTACATTGGGGACTGACAATAATGGCGATTCTCCACATTTTACAAAATCCTAACGAACCTTACCGCTACCCATTTATTTTCCGCTTGGTTTAGGTAGCAAATCTCACTCGATCATCAATTTCCCAAACCCGGTTTCTTCAAGAAACCGGGTTTTTAATTATCGCATTTCAGCAACTTTAGCAGCATCTGGCAGCGGCATAACCGCTTCTTTAGCATTCAACTTTTGATTCAATTCGCGAATCCGGCGCGACAGCAAGCGAATAATATTAACAGCAATTCCCGGTGTTTCATCAATAGCATCGTAGAGTTGCATTTGAGTCAGCATCAAACACTCGCATGGTTCAAGAGTAGTAATAGAAGCCGAGCGAGGTTCCGCATCAAACAGCGACATTTCACCGAAACAAGCACCCGCTTTCAACTGCGCCAAATCCCGATCGCCAATGTGAACCCGCACCGTTCCCGATACCAAAATATAGAGCGATCGACCTTCTTGCCCTTCCGTAAAAATTGTATGTTTAGAAGGAAACGAAAGTTCATCCATTACCGATGCTAGACGCACGAGAAAATCATCCCGCAGTTCCTTAAAAATCGGAACTGCCCTGACAAATAATAGGCGTTCGACGCTGGTTAACATAATACGCGTGCAGTGATTAATTTAAACTTAAAAATGGGAAGGAATGAGGTTGGTTATTAGTTAGTTGTTATTTGCGGTACCCTGAGCGTAGTCGAAGGGTTATTGGTTCTTGGTTATTTGCCAGATACTTTGACACACTTCGACTACGCTCAGTGTCCAATGCCCAATGCCCAATGCCCAATGCCCAATGCCATACCCAATGCCCAATGCCCAATGCCCAATGCCCAATGCCCAATGCCCAATAACAACTGCCAACTGCCAACTGCCAACTGCCAACAAACAACTGCCAACTGACTAATTTTACCTTTTTCCCCCAGCACCCAACTCTGCCATCATCTCTTCAACTTGACCTGATACTAGGCGATCGGGGTCATTTTGCAGCCTGGGCAGCAATTCGACCAAAGCCCGAGGCGAGGCTATTTTCAAATAGGCTAGCACTGCTTCGCGCACAAAACCCGTAGGATGGCGCAGACAGACCAAAGTTTGTTGAGCGGTGAGAGTCCAGCGGGATTCCCTCGCCAAATGAAAACAGCAAGCTAAGGCCCAATCCGAAAGGAAGTGGCGCAATTCTAGCAAACGCCGCAAACGATCGCTAGGATTCAGAGGTTTGTACACCATCAATTCCGAGAG
>DMYK01000010.1:0-2549 GCA_003483675.1 Microcoleaceae cyanobacterium UBA11344 | reverse complement strand
GAAGCAATATTAAAAGCCGCCGCTTGCACAGTGTCTAGCGGGTAAAGAAACTTCATCAGCAAGAAACACCGATCTGTAGCGTCAGATTCTAACCCCGCCAGTGCCCGCTGCAACAATTGAGCCGTATCCGAAGCAGGTTCCGAGGCGCTGTTTCCATCGACCGCTTGAAAATTGCCGTAAGTTGTTACCGGAGACAAATCCACCATACCTGCGTAAATTTGACCGATAAACATTAACTCCTGTTCGATGAGAGTTTCGACCCCGCTGCGGCCTATCCGGTCTAGAACGCCTTCTATCCCCACTTCTGAGGGCATTTTCAAGAGGATGCGGAGGATATTGCGCCTGGTAGTTCCCCAAGCAGTGATTAAATTACCTACCAGAATATCGATCGCCTCTACAGTCCCGATTTCACCCAAAGCTATCCAGGCCTGCAACCTGACTAAATCCGATTTGTGGATATCCTCTGCCAAGTGGACGAGTAGGGGAATCGCATCATTGTGAAGTTTGACGATCGCCCCCAAAGCAGATTCTCTGGTCGATTTGTAACCAAGTCCGCGCACCAGGGAAGGGTAATATTCTTCCGAATGAGTAGCAGAAATCACATCCAACAGAGCGCAGCGCACACGCAGAGACTCATCTTGCAACAGATTGGGTATATGCAGCCGCAGTCCTTGCAGATAGTCAGCCTCTCCCAGAGCCCGCGTACCCATAACTCGTTCCCGCTCTTGCTTGTGGGTGAGCATTTGCCGCAAGGTGTTGGTAGCTTCTGCCTTTTGCTGGCGATCGCCCCTTCTCATAATTAAAGCAGCCGCCGTCCCCCGCACTACCGGGTCTACGATCGGCAGCAAATAAGGCCGCAGACTGTCGATATTGGGTTCTGCATCTGTCAGCCAGATATAGCGCAGGGCCAAAGCCAGCACTTCAGGGGGCAGGGATTGCTGGCTCAGCTTACGAACAGTTGCCAAATAAGCAGGGTTCGGGTGTTGGAGCATAGTTTCCAGGCTTTGGCGCTGCAACGCTGGGGGCAACGATTCCAGGATGGGAGCCAAAACTTCTCCCACATTTTTGGGGTCAATTTGAGTCAGGAGTTCTATACAAGAGCGCTTATCATCTTCCCCTCCCGGCTGTTCGAGAGTTTCTACAACCGCCCGTTTCAAGGCTTTGAGGTCTACGTCAGTGACACCCAAGCGTCCGCGTTCAGCACTTTTGACCAACAAACCCACGTATTGCGATCGGATCAGCCAGACGACGAACAGCCACACCAGCGACAACAGAACGATGATGCCGATGAATACCAAGCTTTGCTGGTCATGAAATTGCTTTTCATCTGTCGTCGGCAGTATATGTTGCGTCACCCACAGCAGAATCAGGATTCCGACTCCCGTAACTCCACAGGACAAAGGTTCGCCCACACCATTAACGAGTGTTTGGATGCCCGATCGAATATTATCCGGGATAGGTTGGAACAAAACCGGGCTCACTGTTTCCAACAGCGTGTAGTGCAGCAGTTCGTCTAAAAATCTCAGAAATACCAGTCCGATGAAAACTGGTACTAACTGGCCCAGAGACGATCCCAGCGTCAGCACTCCGAGTATCGCTATCCCCGCCGGCAGAATCATCGCTGTCACAAATACTCCAATTCTTTCTACCAAGCGGCTGGAGGCGAACCACTGAGTACCAACTTGAAACAAGCCTTGAATGCCTTCGTAAATGCCCAGAAAGCTAGCAATCTTACTAGCTACGCTAACTCCCTCACCGGCGTTTTGGTATTCTAGCTGGCTGTAAAATTGGAAATCTATTAAGACGTAGAGGACTTCTGCAAGGACGAAGAAGCTGACTAGAGGTACGGCGTATTTTTGCAGCGGGCCTGTAACTTTGCGGGCGGTAAATTCTTGATTGTCGTCATCCTCATCATCTGTCCAGTGGGCTGTTTCCGGGAATGCTTGGCGGTATTTTTCCGTGAGGTAGTACAGCAATACCGAGCCTGTGGCAACCATTAACCCCGATATGAGGGTAACGTTTTTGAGTCCGACTACGTGCAGCAATACCGGCAGAGAAAATCCGCTGACTACTCCAGCCACCAAATAGCCGCTGCTGACTAGGGGATAGGTGCGCTTGATTTCTCTGATGTTGAAGAGTTGGTTGGAAGTGATGGAAGTGTTGAGGTCATTGAGCACATAGCAAGCTTCCACCCACAGCCACATCAGGAATATCGTAATGAAGGCGATGCTGATGCCAGCTATCTTGGTATCCTCGTAGCCGATGCCGAATCGAAACAGGAATAGCGGTACCGACATCATTGCCAGAACAACGACGATGACGCGCCGCAATGGCAGGATTTTTTGCAGCCAGGAGTAGACAAAGCCTAAACCGGAACCGATGAAGGCGCTGGCTATGTAAATCCAGGGCATTTTGTCGGCACCGTATTCGTCTAGAAACAGACCTACTGTGCTCAGCTCCAGCCAGATCAGCCCTACGGAGGTTAGAGTGTAGACGAGGAACATCAGTACGGTTCGTTCTACTTCTTCCGATCGCAAGTTGAGCGATCG
>DMYK01000542.1:5595-8048 GCA_003483675.1 Microcoleaceae cyanobacterium UBA11344 | reverse complement strand
GTATTTCAGGACTGACACAGCTATTGTGTCTGTCATTCAGACGTAACTCTGTCATTCAGACGTAACTCTGTCATTCAGACGTAACCCTGTCATTCTGACGTAGCCCTGTCATTCTGACGTAACTCTTTCATTCAGACGTAACTCTTTCATTCAGACGTAACTCTTTCATTCTGACGTAACTCTTTCATTCAGACGTAGCCCTGTCATTCTGAGCGAAGCGAAGAATCTCAGAATTACGTTGAGCGTAAGTTCGCGGGCGGGGCGGGTTTATTTATCCTTTGAATTTTTGCCAAGATTTTCTGTGAAACCCGCCCCTACGATCGGCGGACTTGATATCATTTACACTAAAATATTATTAGCAGCCTATTTGGGGAAACAGCAATGGTTACACAACTGCAATCTCCCGACAAACAAAATATCATCTACCCCGACGATAACGGAGAACCAATGTCAGATAATACCGAGCAATTTCGATTAATCGTTTGGATTAAGGAAAATTCAGAACTATTGTTTGCGAAGGACCCGAATGTTTTCGTAGCAGGTGACTTGCTTTGGTATCCAGTAGAAGGAAATAATAAACTTTGCCAAGCACCAGATGTGATGGTAGTTTTTGGTAGACCAAAAGGATATCGAGGTTCCTATCAACAATGGAATGAAGATCATATTCCGCCGCAAGTCGTGTTTGAAATTTGGTCGCCGGGAAATCGGCCTGCTCCGATGATTCAAAAATTCAAATTTTACGAACGTTACGGTGTGGAAGAATACTATTTGTACGACCCACAAACAGTAGAATTGACTGGATGGCACCGTCAAGAGGAACAATTAGAAGCGATCGAACAAATAGACGGTTGGATTAGTCCCAGACTGGGGGTGCGGTTTCAAGTATCAGAAACGGAACTGCAAATTTTCGGGCCGTCGGGAGAACCGTTTGTGAGTTTTGTCGAACTAGCTCAACTGCGGCAGCAGGCGGAAGCACGGGCACAGCAAGCAGAAACTTTGCTGGAACAAGAACGATCGCGATCGCAAGCTTTAGAATTAAGACTCCGAGAAATGGGAATCGACCCCAATCAATTGTAATAGATGATTCGGCGATTTAAACCGCCGAGTCTCTGCTACAATCTCGAATAATATCAATTCAGCTAGCATCCTCCTGATAAATTCAAGTCAACAGTCAACAGTCAACAGTCAACAGTCAACCGATATAACACATCACCCACCCAGCCAATGATCCGACAAATTTGGCAACGAATCCTCAATCTGTGGCGGCAAATTCAGCGGCGCTTCCGCAAACAACCTGCACCCCAACCGCCAAAGCCAACTCCGCGCTCTTTTGGGGAATACGAACAGAAATTCATGGCACTGTTAGATGGTGTTGCACAAGGCTGGAGTCGGGGCGAAATTAAAGGCTTTTTAATCGGTAGCAAAATCAATGATGCTGAGTGGGAAAACTGGCTGCAAGAATTTGGAGAAAGGTTGCTGGTATCGCCGGAAACGCATTTAGAATTGGGCGGGCGGATGGTGCGGCTGGGTGAGATGAATTGCGGGAGAATTAGTGAGGTTGCTGGGAATATTGGTAGGCAATTGTTGCCGCCCGTAAAAGGCAAAGAAACCGGGGTTTTTCCTGTTTCTGGGGGTGGTAACGAAGTATTTCCGCCACAAACCCCGGTTTCTGGCAACCCGCACCCAAGCCCTAATGGAGAAGTCAGTCAAGAGGCACAAGAATTATATAACGAAGGAATCGATCGCTATTATGCAGGAGATTTAGCAGGGGCGATCGCAGCCTTCGAGAAAGCCTTAGAAATTGACCCCAAATTCGACTATGCCTGGAACAACCTGGGCGCTACCCTAAATGATTTGGGCCGCTACACAGAGGCGATCGCAGCCTTGGAGAAAGCCTTAGAAATTGACCCCAAATTCCACGGTGCCTGGAACGGGCTGGGCAATGCCCTAAATAATTTGGGCCGCAACACAGAGGCGATCGCAGCCTTCAACAAAGCCTTAGAAATTGACCCCAAATCCCACATTGTCTGGAACAACCTGGGCGCTACCCTAAATGATTTGGGCCGCTACACTGAGGCGATCGCAGCCTACGAGAAAGCCTTAGAAATTGACCCCAAATACGTCGATGCCTGGAACGGACTGGGCAATGCCCTAGGAGATTTGGGCCGCAACACAGAGGCGATCGCAGCCTTCGAGAAAGTCTTAGAAATTGACCCCAAATACCACTATGCCTGGCACGGGCTGGGCAATGCCCTAAAAGATTTGGGCCACTACACAGAGGCGATCGCAGCCTACGAGAAAGCCTTAGAAATTACAGGCGATCAATACTGGGAAGCTTGGGCTAATCGAGGTTGGGCATTTTTAGACTCAGGGCGCTACTTTGAAGCGATTCAAAACTGGGATGAAGGCTTACAGAAATATCTCCCCAGCAACCGCGACTATCGCCTCGCTTG
>DMYK01000542.1:0-5541 GCA_003483675.1 Microcoleaceae cyanobacterium UBA11344 | reverse complement strand
AAGCCAAAGCCAGCTACGAACAAGCCCGCGAATTCTTGAAATCGCCCCTGATTCCAGAAACTTATTTAGAAGTAATGCAAGGCTTAATTACCGTCTGCCACAGCTTGGGAGATGCCAAAACCAGCGAGTACCTTGTCGAAGCTACTACCGTCTTAGAAAATCTAATTTTAGACGATGAAACTCACCCCGAAATCAAACAGCGACTCCAGCGCAAATTTGCCGGACTTTACCAGTTAGAAGTTGATATGTTTGTCGAGGCTGGCGACAAAGTAAATGCACTCGAAAAAGCCGAATCGCGGAAAAACTTTTGCCTGCAATGGATGCGCGCAACTTCGCCAAACCGCATCGCCAGCCCGACTTATCCCGAAATCCGAGATTTACTCACCAACAACACCGAAACCGCGATAATTTACTGGCATCTCAGCCCAGTTTCCCTGACTGCTTTTATCATTACCCTAGACAAGTTTGAAGTTATCGCCACACCAGTCACCGATATATTCGCAAAGCGCAACAGTCACAGTTTAGAAAAATGGCTAGAAAACTGGAAAACCAACTATCAAAGTTACTGCGAAACTGGCAAACAGCAAAGCAAAGAATCCCATCCTTGGCGGCAATCAATGACAGCGCAATTGCCACAACTCGCTGACATCCTGAAAATTCCCGAAATTTGTACGCATCTCACCAATATCCAAAACTTAATCTTAATTCCCCACCGCGACTTGCACATCCTCCCCTTAGATTCGCTGTTTCTGCCTCCCTTTTTCACCGAGGCTGTTACTGATACAAGGAAATCGAAAATCCGCACAATTACCCGCCTCCCCAGTGCACAAATTGCGATCGAACAGCAACAGCAAACCCCCAGGAAAATTGCGCCCAATTCAATGCTGATGGTAGAGCACTCCCAGGGCAAAAGCGGATTAAAATTCACCCAAATCGAAGCAGCCGCCATCAAACAAATTAACCAGACTAATTGCGCCTCCAATGCAACCACTAAAACCGCAATTATTGAAGCATTAAAAGCCAATAGTGGCATCTTTCATTATGCAGGTCACGCCTACCACAACACCGAAAAATCCGAGAATTCTGCCTTACTTTTAGGCACCGGCGAAGAATTGACATTGATCGACATTTTAAAGTTAAAATTAGTCAATTATTACCTGGTCTGCCTCAGCGCTTGCGAAACAGGGATCACCAAGAAAGGCGAGTTAATTGATGAATTCGTGGGCCTTGCGAGCGGCTTTTTGCCGGAGACTAATTATGTGATCAGCACTCTGTGGAGAGCGGAAGAACGTTCTAGCGCCTTCTTAATGATTTATTTCTACCAGTTATGGAAGCAGGGAATCCAGCCACCAGAAGCGCTGCAACAAGCCAAAGATTGGCTCCGAGAGCTCACGAATGGTAAGCTAGGTGAGTGGTACGCGGGAGAGTTGTTGCCTTTGCTGAGAAATGCCGAGTTTGACAACAAAGTTGAGATTTTATTCTCCTGTGGAATTGATGCCTCAATTCTGCAAGAAAATTTAGCTACAATAGATGAGAAGCCCTACGAGCATCCTTACTACTGGGCTGCTTTTAACATTACCGGGAACGGCTAAACTAACATGACTTCTCAAGAATCTACCTTATCGGGATTTAATCAGTTTGCACCCAAAGCTTTTTTAATCGCCCTCGCGAGATTTGAAGCTCCTCTTTCGCCTGAGTTGATAGCTGAAGTGAATGAAGTTGGTGAGGCTTTGGTGAATGGCGAGTTACAAAAAGCGTCTCAACTTATTATTATAGCTCAAAAAGATGCTGCTTTTTATCAAGATTTTGAGCTGGCATTTAAGGAGTTGAAGACAATTCACGGCAAGAAAGAGAACGAAAAGAATAAGTATTGGCCTGAGTTAGGTGAAAATACTCCGCCGCGCCAGACTGATGATTATCATAATTTTTTGGCGCCTCCTTTGACTAATTCTAATCCGCAGAGTGTGGCGAAGAAGTTGTTGGGAAAGGCTACTGATTTGGTGGAACGGGTTTATCGGTTGAGGTTTTGATTTAAGGGCGCTTGGTGGAGATTACCGGAGGCCACCCGGCGGTTGAAACCGCGGCTACACAAACGATGTCCGCCTTCGCGGACTAAGAGATTACCCGGCGGTTGAAACCGTGGCTACACAAACGATGTCCGCCTTCGCGGACTAAGAGGTAGATTGGTATTTGAGGTGACTCGGTAATTTATAACCGCCGAATGAACGAGATTTAATGTTATTCTTCAGTCCGCGTAGGCGGACTTGGTTTGTGTAGACGCGGTTTCAACCGCCGGGTAATTTTATGTAACCATCAGAAACAGATTTTATGCTCAAATTAGTTGACCCTACTCTGAATTTATTTAGCTACACTCTTAAGCAAGGGTTGGGTGTCGGTGAACCGGAAACTCGCAAAGTCTACGTCAAATTTTTAGATGCTTTAGCTGAACAACTTCACCAAAAACTGAATGTTTCTTTTACCCCGGAACAAAAACAAAAATTTCTGGCGCTACAGGAGAAAACAGTAGCCGATTTACCATTTACTGGAAACCTTAATAATCAGCAAGTGAAGGGCCGCTATCGCCGCTGGAATGTTAGCGATAACTATCAACTTTTCTTTGATGGCTATGTGGATGGTGAGTATCAAGCAGACCAAGTTATTAAATTGATTGAAAGTTTGCAATATTTAATTCCTGAACCGCCGAAGTTGGAAAATATCGGCAAAACTTGGATGCTTTCGGGGTGGCTGGAATCTGGGACTAATTTGGAAGGGACAGAATTTGCAAAACTGGTTTACAAGTGTTTGTTTAAAAAAGATGGTGTTTCTCAGGGAAGCGGTGAGTTTTTAGGTGGGAAAGTAGTTGAGTTTTGGGGTGATAAGATTGAGGATAATTGTCAACTTTTGGTAATTTTATATCCCGATGAAGCTGCTTTTCGGGAATGCAGCAATTTTTATTTGGGTTGGCTGGATTTGCTGTGTTACCGCCATAAAATTATCTGGGCTTATGAGAAAAGTCTACTTTTAAAGGATCGATTGGTGAGTAATTACAACCAAATTGTGGAGATGAGGAATACTTCTCATCTGAATCTCCAGAAGCTGATGGATGCGATGGGGAAATTGTCTCAGTTTGCGATCGACCTTAATTACCTGGAGTTGCAATATAGTACAATTAAGGTGAATCTGGAAAAGTATGAGAATAAGCTGGCAGAAATTCAAGCTAAGGCTAAGCCTACGGATGATTTGCAGTTTTTGCAGGATTTTTGCGATCGCGCTAAACAACACTATCCCAAACAAATCCAAAAAGATATTGACAATTTTCGTCCTTGTTTGGAAATTTTGCAGAGTCTGACTGATACAATTAGAGGTACGGTTGAGATTCGGAAAGCTGAGAGCGATCGCAATTTTCAAGCAGTAGTCGGTATCGTCGGAGTTGGGCTGTCAACTGGCGGCACGGTAGCCTCTGCGGCTGCTGGTTTCCCAACGGAAATACAAGCAAATCATACTATCAATAGTGCCATAAATACCCTGGTGCCAATTTTTGAGCCTGGTTCGGGATTGAGGGTAATTCTGGGATTTAGTATTCTATCAGGAATAGCCGCTAGCCTGGTGACAGCGATAATTATAGCTGTGTGGCCGCGCATTTTTCGGCGTTAGTTTCGGCGATTAGGAATTACGCAGGAGGCGAGAAACCGGGTTTTGACCTAGCTATCTAGTTGAGAATCTGCGATTTTTCAGAGAAACCCGGTTTCTTCAAGAAACCGGGTTTTTTAAGACAATTACCTAACTTTTACCGTTGGCGTTACCATTGCCGCTAGTTAGCAAAACCCGCTTGGCTAAAGGTTCTGGTACTTCTTGCAATCGATCGAACTCCCAATTGAAAAAGCCGACTCCCATTGTTTGCGATCGCAATTCGACGATCGTATCCTGCATTTCTGCTAGCGGCACATAAGCTGTAACTGTATCCCATCCTTTCCAGTTGGATTTTCCTTCGTAGCCGAGAATTTGACCGCGGCGACCGCTCACCAATTGCAGCACCTTTGAGGTAAACTCGTTCGGAGCGTGAATTTCTACTTTGGCGATCGGCTCCAGCAACACCGGTTCACATTTCGCCATCCCTTCCTGCATCGCTAAACGCGCAGCCTGCTTAAACGCTTGTTCGGAACTGTCAACGGTATGATAGGAACCGTTTGTCAGCGTCACCGCTACGTCTACCACCGGGAAACCGAGGGGGCCGCGATCGAGATATTCGCGCACACCGACTTCTACGCCGGGAATGTACTGTTTGGGCACGACTCCGCCGACTATTTTGTCGCTGAAATTGAAGCCTTCTCCCCGTGGCTGCGGTTGAATGTCGAGGTAGACGTCGCCAAATTGTCCGTGCCCGCCGCTTTGGTGTTTGTAGCGCCCGTGGATGGCAGATGCGGGTTTGCGGATGGTTTCTTTGTACGGCACTTGTGGTAAGTGAGTTGTCATTGGCAAGTTATACTTACGGCGCAACCTGTCTAAAGCTACTTTCAGGTGGATTTCGCCTTGACCCCAAAGTATAATTTCGTGAGTGTCGCCCTGTTGCAGCCAAACTAAAGATGGGTCTTCTTCGAGCAATTTGGCTAGGGCGCTGCTGAGTTTTACTTCGTCGTTGCGTTTTTCTGGGGCGATCGCCAATGCGTACACAGGTGACATAAGATCAGCTTTTGGCAGCTCAATTGTGCGATCGACTGTCAGCGTATCGCCTGTTTTCAAGCCTTCTAGCCGCCCCAAAGCGACTATTTCCCCCCCACTTGCCGAAGTCAAACTTTGGGTTTGCTGGCCGTTTAAACGGTACAAACCGTTAACTCGAACGCCGTTCAAAGTTGCTCCATCTGCTAGGGTCCCGCCCCAAATTCTCACTAACGATAATTTGCCGCCCTGGGGTGTATAATAGGTTTTCAGGATTTGAGCGCCAACTTTGTCATCACTTTGTATAACACCGCGCCGGGCCGCAGTCGTTTCCGGGGCCGGCGCTTCCCTCAGCAAAGCTTCTAGCAGCGGGCGCACGCCGAAATCTTGTTCGGCGATCCCGATGAATACGGGCACGATTAAATCGGCACCCAATTCCATCTTTAAATCGCGGGTAATTTCTTCGACGTCAGGGTTGATTTCTTCGAGCAATTCTTCGAGCAAATGGTCGTCAAAATTGGCCAATTCCTCCAGCATTTGTTGCCGCGCTTCGTGCTCTTGTGCTTTGAGGTTTTCTGGTAGCGGTACGGGATCTGCGGCGGCGCCCGGATGGTAGTGGTAAGCTTGTTCGGTTACTAAGTCGATGAAGCCAACGATTTGTCGGTCTTTGCCGATCGGATATTGGTGAGGTACGATCGGTCTACTGGAAATAGATTTGAGCGCGTTGATGATGTTGATGAAGTTGCTACCGCAAGTTGTTTCGTCTGTGGAAGCGCGATCGATCTTATTGATAAAAACTAGGTGCGGAATTTCCCAATCATCGAGGAATTTAAACAGGGGTGCGAGGGTGAGAGGTCGATCCGTTACGGGTTCGCAAACTATTAC
>DMYK01000538.1 GCA_003483675.1 Microcoleaceae cyanobacterium UBA11344 | reverse complement strand
GTTTTAGGTTAATTGCGGCTCTTAATAATTAATGAAGAAATGAGTCCAGAAGTTTCAATCCCTGATAGGGTTTTAGGTTAATTGCGGCTAATGCTCAAGCTGCTCCTGAAGTTGTTTTGGTTGTCAAGTCTGCGTTTCAATCCCTGATAGGGTTTTAGGTTAATTGCGGCTTTTTATCTAGTGTAGTCAGTGGGGTGAGCCACAAGTTTCAATCCCTGATAGGGTTTTAGGTTAATTGCGGCGTAAATAGTTTTCATTGGCGCTATCTAGATAATTACAGTTTCAATCCCTGATAGGGTTTTAGGTTAATTGCGGCAGAATCCAAAGGGGCACAGAAAAACCTATCGCCAGTTTCAATCCCTGATAGGGNNTTTTAGGTTAATTGCGGCCGGGGTAAGCCACAGTGTCAATGCAGCGCCGCTAAGCACGTTTCAATCCCTGATAGGGTTTTAGGTTAATTGCGGCCGCCCGTTCCAGAAGCCTTGCTGTATTTGGTTTTCAAGGTTCAGTTCCGTGAATGGTTCGACTACGCTCACCAACCGTCTAAAACAAAAGTACCATTTCAGCCTTCGACTTGTCAATACCCAATTTTTCATACTGCCCTCAAACCGTTATCACACATACATTTCAGCCTTTCCGTGAATCGTTTTTTGGGCTTAAGTGCCTCAAACCCTTGCAGCACATACATTATAGCCCTAAAATTTAACACCTCGATTTTTACACCTACCCATTCACGGATTTTAAACCCAAAAACAAACTCCAACCGATCACCACTTCCCCAAAGCCCCCCAAACAGTACCCGAAACCACTCCCCAAATCGCCCCCAAACCCGAACCCACGATCGCACCAGCCACAGGCGCCAACTCCACCGACAACCCAGCCCCAACAGCCGGAACAATCGCCGACAAGCCCGCACCCAAAATAGCACCGACGATCGCCCCTAAGAAACTTCCCCAAATCGCCCCCAAAGCCCCACCCCTCACACCCGATGGCTGAAACGAAATCGGCAACTTCGGCGCAAACCCGCAAAAACCCAAGAAAGCCCCAGAAACCATACCTCCCAGAGAACCCACCCCCGCCGCCACGATCGCCACTCCCAGCAACAAACCCGCAAACTGCTCAGCCGATCGCGCCTCCCCACTATATTGTTGCCACAACACCAACCCAGCCCCCAAACAAACCCCCGCCAAAGTCCCCAAAAACGCCCCCCAGACAGCCCCCAAAAACGCTCCCCGACGGCCCCAAACCCTCCCGATCGGCAGCGCCAGAGGAGGCTGAAAAACCGCCCAAACCAGGCCCCAAACCGTACCCACTCCCACGCCAGACAAAATTGCTTGTCCGATCGCCGGATTGTGATTAATCGCCCCAAACACCCCACCGCCCAGCGCCGCCAAAAAGAAAGCCCCCCAAACAGCCCCCACCAAAACTCCCCCCCACTTCCGCAAAACCTGATTCGGCGACAAAGTAAAAATGCCCCAGATCATCCCAAAAAAACTCCCCCAAATCGAACCCACAAAAATCGCCCCCAAAATCGCCCCACCGCCCTCAGTCAAAGCCCAAAACACCCCCGCCACCGCAGCCAAACACAAACCGCCCCAAACACTACCCCAAGCAGTATCCTGAACTATCCGCTCAACCTTAGTTAACGGTATCGCAGGGGCCACCCGAGTTCGAGAAGACATCGGCAGAGGCAGTAGCGGCGGCTGATACTGCCCTAGCTGGCGCGGTAGCCCCGTTACAGACTGCTGCCTCCGCGCCACGGAGTCCCGTACAGGGGGTTGTGGTTGTGGCTTTTTACGCTGCTTTTTCATGGGCTGCAAGTGCAATCCACCGCGCACTGCTTGTGGCGATGGGAAAGGATCGCGCCCTTTGAGGAGTTTGGCTCGATCGCACCAGGGACAACGACTGAGATGATTACCGTATTTATGCTGACTATTTTTGCTGCAAATAATCAAAGCATCTTCCGCTTCCCGAATCGCATTCACCCAGGTTTTGGCATCCGGGCGCGCCGCCGGGTTGCCGTGCCCATCCTCAAAACAGCGGAGAAACATCTGTCGCAGTCGGGGATGCAGCATTTCCAAAGGTGGCGCCGCGGGCATGGGGCGATAGGGAATCGGTTTGGTGCCAGAGGGGAAATGTCCTGATCGAATTCTCGCTTCTAAGGGCGGCGGTTCATCGCTACCGAGATAAACTCCCGAAAATGGGTGCGTACCTTCCATCAGCAATTGAAAAATTAGTACCGCTAAACCGAACAAATCATGTTCCGGGGCTCTGTCGAGCTCCCGAAAAGTTTGTCCCTGCAATTCCGGCGGCGTAAACTCCGGCTTCCCCACGGGACACCGATAAACGTAACCTGTATAGGGATCGCGTACTTGAAAGGAATCTGTATCTACTAGCGTTACTAAAGCTGTGTCGGTGACGAGGATATTTGACTCATTCACGTCCCCAATGACGTAACCCCGCATATGCAGGGCGTTGACGGCGGCTGCGAGATTTCGGGCGGTGCGGTGCAGGTAAAGATAGTTAAATAGGGGTTTTTGTTCGCGACGGGTTTTCGGGGTGTAGAAAGTGTGAATCGGCAAAACTTTGGTGACGCGCGGCATCACAAAGCCGACGATTTTTTCTCGCCCGCCGATGGTATGCAGCAAATCGAGAGGCCAAGCAATGGAGGCGTGTCCGGGTTCGGCGATCGGCGCATCCGGCGGCATACTGAACATGACTGTGAGTTTGTCGCCGTCTTCGTCTGTCGGTCTGTGGTAAATTTTTGCTACTAGGGACGGGTCTTGGGCGATCGGGTAGATGCGACCTTCACCCCCACTGGCGATCGCGGTGTTAGTGTCGATCGTGATCAGTTGTCCGCTAAATTGGCGCTGCAACTGCATAGAATTCGGTTAGGGTATGGGGGATTGAGATTCAATCGATTTTAGATGTTAGATGTTAGATTTTAGATTTACTCGCTCCGCACCATTGTGAAGAAAAGGCTTTCTGGCCTGTTCCATAATAATTCAATTTTATTGTGGGGTGAGCATCCAGCCCGCCCTTCAAAAGACTTAACAAGCAATATGCCTGTTCCACAATGTTTTTTGTCAAAGAGAATTTTGCAGTTTCCCTCATAATTGATTGGGATCGATGCCCATTTCTCCGAGTCTTGATTCTAAAGCTTGCGATCGCGATCGTTCTTGTTCCAGCAGCGTTTCTGCCTGTTCAGCCCGCGCCTCAGCTTGTCGCCGCAGTCGATCGAGTTCCACTGTTGGTATGAACCTCGATCTCCTTTTGGTCTACCAAAAACTACCATCACATTTGGTGCTTGAGAAAGTTTGTTATTTCCTGCAACTGGATACCATAGCAAGTCGCCTGCTACGAAAACATTCGGGTCATTTGCAAACAGCAATTCTAAGTTTTCTTTAATCCAAACGATTAATCGAAACTGCTCTGTATTGTCTGACATCGGTGCGCCGTTGTGAGCGGGGTAGATGAGCTTTGATTTGTCGGGAGATTGCAGTTGTGTAACCATTGCTTTTTTCCCACATTTTTTGAGGAATTGATTTTATTTTAGTTGATTTCCTGTTTACTCTACCAGTTCTTCAACTGTTGTTTTGATAAAGTTATCAACTAGCCAGTCGCGGGTGCGCGAGAAATTGCTTCCCAATTCTAGGTACTGACTGCCTAATTTTGCCTGAAAGTCTTTGGGGAAAATATCTTGGCTCACTAAGATATTTTTACAATGAGTTAGCTGGCTGGCGTTGTGTGAGGGAAAGCGGTGGTACAGATAGTCGATCGCGATCGCATCGAGAATGTCTGCACCGAGGCTTCCCCGCCGTTTAACAGCACTTTCCGGCGAGATTTGTGGGGACTCGATTAGATAACTCTTCTGACTAATATTCTGACTAACGGCTTGTTCTAGAAAACGCTGAATCAGCCATTCGCCCGCCGGATTAAAATCGCGATCGCACTCTAAGTAAATCGCCCCAAACACCGCCTCAAAAGTCTCGCCCATAAATCTCTTGTACTCGCTTTTATCTGTTTGTTTCCCATTAGCACCGCGCCCAGTAATTACTTGCAAGTTCAAACTGATTGCAAATTCAGAGAGTTTTTTCTTGTCTACTAACCGAGATTTTAAGAGAGAGATACAATCTCGATCGAGCCGAGGATATTTGCGGTACAGGTAATCGGTAACAACCGCACCAAAAATCGCGCTACCCAAGAGAGCAAGCCTTTTGTACTTGACATGCCCAACTGACGACTCGAAAGAGGCGAGGCGAGAATCGTTGGTATCGCAACGGTGAGTCAAGGCTATTTCCAGCAATTTTGTTTTCTGGAAGTTAGGAAAGCCGAGCGCTACTTTGACAGCATCAACTTCTACACTTCTAATTGTGTCAAACTCTAATTTTTCTGCTTTACCCCATTTTTCCAACCAATCTCCACCCACATCCTCCACATACAAATCGACAAAATCTAGCCCGTGATTCATCCAGCCATCCTGCATTTTTCTGGCTGCTTCCAGTTTTTCAAATACTTTTACTAAATTCTCTTGAACGGCGCTGGTACCTTTTGCTGTCATAGTATTCATTTTGAGGTCATTTGATTTTATATCAACAAATTAACAAGGATTCAATCAAATCTCAATTTACTTCATTCCCAATTAGCTCGTGATTTCACAAAACCGGTTTCTGTGGCCAATCTTCCCGTTGCTCCGTTCAAACTTTCTAGACACACAGCTTTTAGGAGTTTAACTATTATCAGTAGCAGATCTGGTTAATTTACGGGAACTTTAGGTAACGACCTGCAGGCAAATTATCGCTATTATATAATGCAATGTTAACTAATTGATTCAGGAAATTTGCATCCCTTCCATCGTAACTTAAAAATAATCCTCTGTCAATCCCCCAAGCTTGCAAACTCTGTTGCCACTTGTGATATTTTTCAACAGAAAACTCATCGGAAAGAGTAGTGACTTGAATGCAGAGTGGCTGCTGTTGACGGTGACTAACGATGGAGTCAGTTGCCATAGAAAGATCGGCAATATAGCGCTGTATAAAAGAAGTATCTTCACGCTGCTGAATGTGAGTCGCGAGCGATCGCAAAAGGCGATCGTCAGCAGGATAAAATTCTCCTGCCATCAGTTTTTTTTTCCAAATATGAAATTTGTGATCGGTTTCGCTCAGCCATTTAGGAAATAGATAGCTGTACCAGTATCTTTCCGCAGGAGTCATTAATTCAAACACAGCTTGTTGTTCTGCGTCTGAAGGTAGAGATTTGACAGCCAACCAAACTTCTGAATCACTGACAAGCTGTAGCAGAAAAGCCATCACAAATTTCTTATTAGTTAGCGCACCAGGTTTAACATCTTTTATCCAACGATAGATTTCATTCAATCTGATCGCCAAACTGGGATCTACTGGATATGCTTCGCTAATCAGGGAGTTGAGCTGATCCTTAATCTCTTGTGCTTGCAAATGACGACCTACTGTACAAACCGGAGCAGAATTGTTTACACCTCGATTTTATTATAGAACCGCGCGAAATTTTCACTACTTATTTAATAGTTGCTGCCGTTTCCCGCAAACGCAGGTACAGGAGAACAAAGTAAAGTCGAACAGATGAGACTTTTGGCAAAAATCAGAATCGGGAATTTTTCACCGCAGATCAACGCAGATAGAAGCAGACGGAGCTTCAGTTTTGCAAGATGTCTCTTCTCAATTTTTCTGTACTTCCTAACTAGAAAAACT
>DMYK01000463.1 GCA_003483675.1 Microcoleaceae cyanobacterium UBA11344 | reverse complement strand
CGTTATCGAGAGCAGTTTGGAAAATTGTCATAGGATAACGGCTAAAGATGCAGGGGTGCGATCGCACTTCACGCCCGTCGATCGCACTTCTAATTCTCAGCTAAATTCTTAGTTGAAGTCCTTGACAAATATCAAATTTTGTGTTATGCGGTCGAATCTCAAATTTTAAATCGGTGAGGGGCGATCGTTTTGCGATCGAACTTGGGCATTCTAGATATAGGCGCTTTGTGAGTGCCTGGAAACCGTCTAGGCAAAGGATTAGCGATGGAAAGTACACAGAAAAAATCTAGTGATAGTCGGGTTCGTAAGGGCGATCGAATTAAGCAGATTTTTGCGTTAGTGTCAATGGTTGGGTTTGGGGGTTCGGCAATTTTTGGTATTGTCAGTCTGTTCAGCAGCGGTTTGAGCAGTCAGCACCAGCAAAAGCAGGCGCCGGTGGCGGTTTCCCAGGAGTCTTTGCTGGCGGCTAAGGAACGGGGATATGTCACCGTTTTGCAGCGGGAACCGCAGAATCAGACGGCTCTGGAGGGGTTGGCAAATGTGCGGTTGGAGATGGATAATCGGGTGGGGGCGATCGAGCCTTTGGAGAAGTTGGTGAAGCTGAATCCCGATCGGGCTGATTATAAGGTATTGTTGGGGCAGGTGAAGGGGAAGAAGTAAGGGCAGATATAAACATTACAACTGAAGTTTTTTAAGGGAATCCAATGCATCTAATCCATCGCAAAACTTGCCGTGTCTGCGGTTCTTCAGCTCTTACAAATGTCATCAATCTAGGTGAGCAGCATCTGCAAGGTTCATTCATCAAACCCGGCAAAGAAGAACCGCCACTCAGAAAAATTCCTCTTTCTCTCGTGCGCTGTGATCCGCTGAAAGACGAAAAAGCCTGCGGTTTACTTCAGATGGAACATACTGTTCCGCCAGAAGTTTTATATTCCGCCTACTGGTATCGTTCCGGTACAAATCAGACTATGCGAAGTCACTTGCAGGCAATTGCAGAAGAGGCTTCATCGCTAATCGGCAAAGACAAAGCCCTTGTCTTGGACATTGGTTGCAATGACGGCACTTTGCTCAAGTGCTATCCAGAAGAATTTATCAAATTTGGAGTAGATCCGTCTGACTTAGCTCAAGAAATCACGGGAGATATTACTGTTATTCAAGATATTTTTCCTTCGGAAGAACTCATTACACTCCTGAAAGGCGAAAAATTTGATATCATTACATCTATCGCGATGTTTTACGACCTTGAAAATCCTGTCCGGTTCTGCCAAGAAATTAAAAAATTGTTAGCTGTTGATGGAGTATGGATATTAGAAATGTCATATATGCCATCAATGCTAAGAATGAATTCTTATGACACTATTTGCCACGAGCATTTGGAATATTACAGCTTGGCAGTGTTGGAGTATATTCTGAAACAAGCAGAACTGAAGATAGTAGATGCTGTAATCAATAACATCAACGGTGGCAGTATTCGCTGTTATGCGACACATATTGATAACTTTGCATTTAAGAACAAAGAAGCTTTGCAGCGCATCAATCTGTTGCGTCAAGAAGAATTTGATATGGAGCTAGATACTGATAAACCATACAAAAATTTTCAAGACCGTATAAACGTACATAAAGAAGAACTGAATTCTTTACTTAAAAAATTGAAAAAAGAAGGGAAGACGATTCATCTATACGGTGCTTCAACCAAAGGCAATACTATATTACAATGGTGTGGAATTGATCATCGAATTATAGATGTTGCTGCGGAGAGAAACCCAGATAAATATGGCGCTTATACTCTGGGTACTGATATTCCCATTGTCAGTGAAGAGGAGTCAAGGGCTATGCACCCGGATTATTATCTAGTCTTACCTTGGCACTTCAAAGAAGAATTTATCAAACGCGAGCAAGAATCTTTGAATAAAGGAATAGGGATGATATTCCCTCTCCCAAACATTGAAATTCTTAAATACTAACTATAAATACCAAACAGCCCAGGGTATTTATGACACATTGCTTTATTCGTCACAGTTTTCACAACGGTAATGTAATAAGATTTAGATAGTTAGCTCTATTTAGATTCAGATTTAAGGTTAATTAAATTCAGAGGCTTAAATATGTCGTTTTTCTTGTCCAGCCTAAAGCAAAGTGGTCATTTAGATAAAATTCACATGACAATATGTATTGTTGGCTCACGCAAAATAGTGAATGAAGATGACTATGCCAGTAAAGGCTGGCATCTGTTTGCACCTAATTTAACTATCTTGGGATTTGATGCTGACGAAGAAGCTTGTAATTTAGCTAACACAGAAATTGAAGCTAGACAAGTAAATTGGGCTGAGTCTCATATTCCCTTAGCTCTTTGGAATACAGTCGGAAAACAAACACTTTATGTAACTAAATATCCCGGATGTAGTTCTTTGTATCCGCCCAATGAGTCATATATGCAGCGGTTTAATGGGTATATAAACCTGATTGAATTAGAGCGTTCTGTAGAAATTGAAACAACAACTTTAGATACTTTTTGCAATTCGGAAAACATTAAAGAAATTGACTTCATTCACCTTGATGTTCGGGGGGGAGAACTTTCAGTTTTAGAAGGAGCTTCTGAAATTTTAAGCCGGAGCATTCTCGCAGTTTATAGTGAAGTAGAGTTTACTGATATATACGTCAACCAACCTCTATTTGGCGATTTAGATATTTATCTTAGAAACCAGAACTTTACATTGTTTGATTTAATTGTTAGTACGGGGCGTGCAGTTCGTACAACCTCACCAATCACTTCCTCAAATCGTCCTGGATCATTAGTATGGGCTGATGCTTTTTATCTCCGCGATTTGATTCGCCCCAACTTAAATACACATTTACAGACACCTGAGCGAATTTTTAAGCTGGCTTGTATAGCTGATGTCATGGACTATACTGATTATGCCCTAGAGCTTCTGGAGTATCTTACTCTAAATTATGGCAATGACCTAAATTATAACTTTGCGGATAATATTGTTGAGAGTTTAGCTCAAAATCCTGAACTGGTAAAGTACGGACTAGAAAATTTGCCAATAGTAAATCGTCTTCGAGACTACATAAGCAGTAATAATATATATTTGAGCAATGGTAAAACTCAAATTAAAGGTAACAAAAATCGGAAACCTCGCGGGAGTGCTAATCTCGCTAATAAATCAGAGATAGCCACATCTTCTAAACCATCTGTATGCAAGTTCTTGAAATTCCGAGATGAAATCTATAAATGTACTGATTATCTACATAGAAATGGCTATGCTTCCCATAATCTTGTCTGTAAAGATTGGGATATCGCTCACATCATCTTTGATTTATCAGACGGTAATCTTTTAGACATGGGGAGTTCCGACTCTTATATTTTAAAGAATGCTGTTTTGAAAAATGTTCAAGGTGAAAAATATGGGATTGACCTTCAACCTCCTGATGTTCCTCTGGAAGAAGTTAAGTATATGATTGGCGATCTCATGGATACCAAACTTCCCGATAATTACTTCACGAATATAACTTGTCTTTCTGTTATAGAACATGAAGTAGACTTCAAAAAATTTGCCACAGAAGTTTCTCGACTTTTGATAGAAAATGGCAAATTGTATGTAACTTTTGATTATTGGACACCAAAACTCAAACCAGATTTTAAACTTTATGATAGACTCTGGAATCCCTTGGATGAAAATGATACGAAAAGATTGATAGAAGAATGTAAAAATTGTGGCTTAAATCTAGTTGAGCCTGTAGATTGGTCTTTGGGAGATGCAGTAATCAAACCTGGTTACTTCTCTCCGGGAAAAAATATCAGCTATACCTTTGGAATGCTGGTTTTTCAGAAAAATTAGTCTCTCTCAAACTCCTGTTTTTCAATAATACTGGTGAAAAATTCTATGATTAATTACGGTAAGCGAATCCTACTTGGTCAACTTGGCTCAAATGGGGATTGTCTCTATACGACTATATTGGCTCGACAAATCAAGCAGGATTATCCAAATTGCCATCTGACTTGGGCGATTTCATCTATTTGTAAAGGGACAGTTGAAGAAAACCCATTTGTTGATGAAATTTGGGAAATTCCTTTAGTTGGTTGGGCGGATATGGCAGCCGCTTGGTATGATTTTGAAAACGAAGCAAAAGCTCGTTTATGGCGGGGGGAGTTCGATGAAATATTTTTGACCCAAATTTATCCCAATAATTTTCACAATTATGATGGTACTGTTAGACCATCTATTTTTCGAGCTTATCCAAAGCCGATAACTGTACCGATACAGAATATTTTACGACTGCGAAGCAATGAAGTTGAAAAAGTCCAAACTTTTGCCGAAAAGCATAATTTACAGCAATCTAGTCAGGTAATTTTGTTTGAATGTGCATCAAAAAGCGGTCAGTCTTTTGTTACACCGAACTATGCTTTATATGTAGCTCAAGGGATAATTTCTCTGCTGCCAGATTGCCAAGTTATTCTTTCATCAAATTTTCCAATTGCTCAAGGAAATCCCGGAATTATTGATGGTAGCACTCTTACCATGAGGGAAACTGCTGAATTGACTAAATATTGTCACCTTTTTATTGGCTGTTCAAGTGGCATCACCCAAATAGCTCTTACAGACTGGGCTAAACCATTACCAATGATTCAGTTATTGTCACGATCGACATCTGCCTATGGTTCCATTGCACATGATTTTGAGCATTGGGGACTTTCATCTGAACAAATTTTAGAGATGACAGATGTACCAGTGGAACACTTAATTGAATGTATTTACACTGCTTTCACAAAAAGTTTTTCGGAAGCACGTCGAGATTTTCACCAACCAATTGTGATTGATTTTAATTACTATTTAGGCTATGTAAGGACTTTTATTCTACAAAGAACAGAACAGTATTTCAAAGCGGTTCGCTCAATCTTATATACGGTGGAGCGATACGGCTGGCATCCCCAGTTAAAATTATTTGTCCAAACTGAATTAATCCCGAAAATATGTCCTGGTAAAAAATTGCCAGTCACTGATGAAGACTACAGCAAATTGTTACAAGAGTGGATTGATACTTTTAACAAAGACTACGCATGGGCAGATGAGGGAGTGCCTCAGCATCGAATAGTCGAGGCTCTCAGTAACGATTTCGGATTAAGAGATATCAACCTAATTATATTTCCCGACTGGAGCCAGTCAGAAGAATTAATCGCCGAAGATTTAGCAAGTGTCATTAAAGCTACTATTGCTCACCCAGATAAAAGTGAGATGACTCTACTGATAGATACTAGCAACATTTCTGACGAAGATGCCAATCTAGTTTTATCTAGCGTGGCGATGAATTTGTTGATGGAAGAGGATTTAGATGTTTCTGAGGGGCCGGAAATTTCACTGATTGGACGGTTAAGTGAAATTCAGTGGGAAACTCTGATGACTTGCCTGGATGGTAGAATTATATTGGAGAATGAGAATAAAGATGCGATCGCACAAGCAAAAGCAGAGAACATAGCCTTACTTGAATTAGACAGCTTAAAAATATAAAATTCAATCCTCTGTTTCTGGTGACATCGCATTTAATTCCGCTCTTCAGTTTCAATCAAGCTTTTAAGAATCCCGACTATTTTCCCTACGTTACCTAAAAAGTATTCATTTAAATCAATGGTGATAGTTTGATCTTCTAGTTGCATAAATTTCCAGAGGCTACCAGTTGTGATGACTCCATAAACTTTTTGAACTTGATTTCCTTTTTGATGGTTAAATAACTGAGCAGCAATCATTTCTGCCATACATTGACCTAAGCCTGTTTCTATATTGTCATTTTTTGCTTCTACTATAGCAATAACTGGTGCTTCTATGATTAGCTGCTCTGGCGATTTGCTAATCAGAAAATCGCAAAATCCGTTTAAACCTTTTTGGGAATCTACAGTAAAGTCTTTCCCAGAAAATAGACTAATTTGATTGGAGAATTGTTTTCTTAGCTCAATTAGTATTGGCATGATAATCAGTTCAGAACGAGATTTTTCTGAGTTAATTGCTAAAGCTAGTGGAATATTATAATCTAGGGTTTCGGATAAAAAATTGCTGTAGGTAGCTTCGGGAATATTTCCAAATATTCCGACTTTTTCGGATAGCCGTATTCCAAACGATGACTTGATTTGTTCGATAGTAAATTGGCTATAAGGCATTTAGGCAATTTCCTAAAAATTTTGACTTATAAAGTATAACATACGCAAGATTGGCTTATAGCAATTTTGTATCAATTACGACTCGTGGATGCTCAATCATAACTGACGCGCCCACTCCACAGCATCAGTAATATCCTGTTCATTCACATTTAACGCTCCTAACTTAGCCCGTACAGAAACAGAATCAGCGTTTTGAGGCCATAGGGATAATACTTCCTGTAAAATCTGTTGTCCTATTTGCGGCTTGAGAGCTGTTTTTTCAACTAAGTCAACTTTGATTTCTAGTTGATCGCTTAAGTAATTTTCTATTTCACAGAAAGTTAGCAATCCTAACCGCAAGTTAGGAGAAAATTCTATGAGAATATCTACATCACTCTCTGCTGTTTGTTCGCCACGCACATAGGAGCCAAATATGCCTAAATATATGATGCTATAGCGCTTTTGCAGATCGGGCAATAGATTTTGCAGGGTAGCTTTGATCTCACTGAGAGTTTTCATAATGCGTCATATTATGTAGGATAATTTTAATCTTAACCTGTGATATAGCAGTCCTAAATCTTAATGTGAAACTTGCCTGGTTTTCTGGCTGAATCCTAGGTTCACAACTCAAATAAGATTGCTATAGCTGACAAATTTATCTCCAGGTAATTAACGATTTTTGTCCAGATATATCTGCCACATTTGCTCGTAAGCTTTCTCCATCTCTCGCGTAAATTGCTTGCCATTCCACAGCGGAGCAGTCTGCCGTGACTGCCGCAGTTTCCAGGATATTTGCTGCCGCAAAACTGGATCTTTCCCTAAACGAATTCCCCATTCTATGTACTCTTCATCCGTCCAAGCAATCCCTTCCGAAATACCCGCATTTACCATCATCGTATAGCTGTTGCGGGCAGAAAACTGCTCCCCCACTCTTGTCACCATTGGAATTCCCATCCAGAGAGTTTCTAGAGTAGTAGTAGCTCCGTTATAAGGATAAGTATCTAGAACCACGTCAGCAATGCCTAAGTTAGCTCGGTGAACCTCCTCTGAAGGCGCACTTGGCAAAAATCGCAGGCGATCTCGGCTCACACCCTCTGCTTCAGCAGTTTCTATAAAGAAATTATCGAGCAATTCTCGTTCTCCATAAGCTTTCATCAAAAAATAGCTATTCGGCACTTCTTTAAGAATTTTCATTTGCAGCATCGCCGTGTGGGGATGATACTTGACACCCCTCTGAACGCCGAAATATACCACTGCATCGCTGGGCAGATCCAGATGATCGCGCCGCAGCGTAGGTACGCCAACTTCAAAACCATCTACAGCTATATAGGTTTGAGGCAAGCGCCAGATTTTTTCTGCATAGTAATCCTGAGCCGATTCCGGTAAAACATAGGGATCGGCAATGTAGTAATCGATCGTTGGCATAGCCGATCCGTCCCATCCCAACCACGTCACCTGAATCGGCGCAGGCTTTGTCGATACAATCCCGCAAGCTGTACTTAGCGTGATACTATCGAGATCGATCAAAATATCAATTTCATCCAGAGAAATTTGCTCAGCTACTTCCATCCCCCCAAGCCCCGTCTTATACGCTTTATGAACATGATTAACGTACCATCCCTGCAAGGAGTCAACAACCTCGGTACAGCCGAGCAAATAAGCATAAAGTTGAAATCGCTCGCGATCGTGATGTTGAAAAATCCATCGCGCCAGCCAACCTACTGAATGCTGCCTTAAACAATGAGACAAGTATCCTATTTTCAAAGGTCTACTTGAGGCATCAAATCTAGGATGCGAAGATAGTCTGTGGCGGTAGCGCTGTACTACCTCCTTGGCATCTGCTTCAATATTAGCTTGGCAAACCTGAGCTAGCTGAGTGCGATATTTGTTATTAGTTTGCGGATCGTCCCGAAAGTAGTTGAAAAAAAAGGTTGTGTTGTACAAGCCTAAAACATTACGGTCTGAACCTAAGTCTGTTGGCTGCTCTTTGTAAAGCGACTCTAGCAGCTCTTCCTGTATTTGGATATGCGAAGTGATTTCATCCCAATACCCACAGATTCCCGCATTCATTGTCGCGCGCAGAATCAGGTGATTGTCATAAATTTTATCTATCAATCGCCGCTCAGGGAGGGAATAGCACAATTTAGCAGCTTCTATAGCTTTAGTATGTTCGCCCAAATCCGTATAAAATGTGGCTAAACACCGGAGCAGCTCTGGATGCTGGGGAACCGCACGCAAACCCAAATTAGTAAAGCATATTGATAATTTCTGTCGCCTGTGCGTGTAAGTAATTTCATAAATTATAGGTAGCAAAAAATCAACAAAAGCCGAAGAGTCAGGTATATAAGACAAACAAGTTTCTGTCAATTCCAATGATGAGGGATGCAAAGGCGAATAATTTAACACCTTTTCCAACATTTGTACTAATAGAGCTGAATCTAGTTCCACAGGTGGCTCTGTCTGTAGCAGATCTATCACTCCCAACTCAGTCAGCTCTTCTCCTGTATAAGTCTTAATCTGAACATATAGTTCTATGAGATGGAGTAGATTATTAATATCGGTTGGGCTAATTTCCCGTATGTGTTGCCGAATCGCCCAAGCCACAGAGTAGTCTTCGAGAGTCTTCCTCCGCTCTGCTTCAGTTTGCAGCACCTCGATTAATTCGGCTGTCCACTGCTCAACTTGTTCTTCATCCCCTTCGGCCATTGCCAGCAGCCAAGTTGTCTGTGCTTCTGCCTCTTGCTCCTGCAACAATAACATCAGCCCTAAATGCCAGTAGTGGGAGCGGATGTCGGGTTCAGCGACGATCGCTTGTTCGTACAAGCTCACAGCTTGAGTGTAGTTCCCTTTGGTCAGACTTTGAACGGCTTGCTGCTGCCAATTCACTGCATTAATCGGTAAAGACTCTGAAATCATAAGCTAATTAAAACAAATGTCTATTGTATATTATCTTATTCATAACTGAAGAAAGAGAATAATCTAGCCAGAGCCATTGCACTAGCTATCAAATGACATTCTTCTGCCTGAACCTTAACTCCACTAAAAGAGGTAGCGCACATAGCGCTACCTCTTTTTCCACACTTAAGCTAGACTGACAAGCTACAATTCCTGCCACAATCTCTCTGTTATTACTTGGTAACGGCACTCCAGGCACCGGCGCAGTCTGTCGCGGCGAAGGCGGCTGTGCCACCTACAGCTTCACAAATGGATGTCTGAGTAGTTTTTGCCTCGCCACTTGCAACTAGAACTACAACACCTCCATATGCTCTCAGAGAGGTAGTATTTTTAGGAGCGGCATTAGCATTTGTCTGATCGCCAGCAGGAGCTGTGACGGTATAAGTGTAGTTAGTGGTGTCAGTTTTGAGGCCTAGACCCAAGTCCGAAATCACTGTTGTAAACTTGCCGTTCTCAGCATAATAAGCCTGCTGACCCTTGTTGATCGAGGCGACATACTGCTTGGCTTCAGATTGCTTGGCTTTGTTTGCTTGGTTGAGGAACGCGGGCAAAGCGATAGCCGACAAAATACCGATAATGATGATAACGACCAGCAGTTCAATCAGGGTGAAACCTTGATCCTGTCTTTTTTTGTTGAGCTGTTGCAGGAACTTGGCTTTAAATTCAGTCTTCATAAATCTTTTCTCCTTGAGGGGTGAAATGCTCGATTTCTAACTCTTATATGTAACTTACCCAGTTACCAGCGCTTTAATATCACCCCCAACTATTTTTTTTTTCAACTCCTGGTTCTAATGCTCCAAAAGCACATACAGAAAGACTTCCAGCCCGATCAACAGTTCCTTGACTTCCGAGGCGGCAGTCTCCTCGCTAACAGGCTCTAGGTTAACAGCCATCTGGGAGCGGATTTGGAGCCACTGTTCCACCAGGGACACCACAGACTGCGGCCCCTCCCACAGAGGTAGCAAGCAAGCAGCTATTGTACAGTCGATCGCCACCGGCGCTAGAGTTGGCAAAGTAATATAACGACTAATCTCAAACGGCGTCTGGCTGTCAATGCAATTCATCAAATCTTCCCTCACCTGGGAAGTCATCAGTTGAGGGTGCAGGTTTACCCGTGCTTCCCGCCATTGAGCCTCCGTCCATTCCGCCACGGGCACAAAATCCTGAGCCCGATCAGGATTGCCGCACCAGAAATCAAACAAACGGTGCAGGGGATGTAACAAGTCAAATAAATGCAGTTGCTCTTCCACAGAAGCTTCTGGCAGACTCATCGCCAAAAACGGAGGCAAATCATCTGCATCTTTGAACAAATCCATCAAATCCCACCTGCGCCAAGCCACCATACTGATAAACTGTGACATACTCCACAAGTCAAGCTGAGTACAGCTATGACGTGGGCATCTTTGCAGCCCTATTAAGGGTATACAAAATTTCCTTCACGGTACTATTATCCATAGTTCCTACTACAGAAAGATTCCCACTACGGCGTTTTATACTTGGGAAAATGTCCAACCCAAGTCTCTTCAAATTAATCGCGGCATTAAGATCGCGGTCAACCATTAGAGAGTTTTGCTCATCCCAATAATCTCGAATACTGCAATCGGTAAAAATGATTTCATTCCGATAACTGAGTACCATTGAGGTGTAAGCAGGTTTTTGTGGAACGACGACTGACCCAGCTTTTGCGGCTATGTATTCCAGCGTCTTAAAAAATTGACCAAACGCAGCATCTAGCCAAGACTTATTCAATCCTGATTTAGCTGATTGACCATTTGAAAGGTAATTACCATCATCATCTTGCTTGACCTTATTCCGTTTGGTTAAGCCTTTAAGGTTAAGTTCTTCGTGAAAAAAGAATTTAGCTCCCGTTTTGACCAATTTGTGAGCGGTTTTATAGTGAAAATCTTGACGAGAACGAGCAATGCGTTGATGCCGTCTTGCTTCCCTCTTAGCTAGTTTACGTCGAGATTTAGAGCCACGTTTGCGTTTGTTCCGCTTCTGTGAAATGCGGTCAAGCTTAGCTTGATTTTTGCGTAACGGCTTGAGGGAAGGTAGTTTTTCACCTTCAGATGTTGCGAGATAGACATCTTCGTGAAGCACTGCATCCAAACCAATTGAGTTATCCCACGTCGGGACAATTTTATCAGGCGTAAATTCAGGCACAGATGTGTCTTCGAGCATTAACTGAACAAACCAACCATCAGCTTTTCTAGTAACACTAGCTTGCTTGAGGATAAATCCATCTGGGATTGGGCGATGTTTCCGAACTTTGACAACTCCTAGTTTCGGCAACCGAATATATAGCCAATTTTTGCGAATTAGTTTAATCCAGTCGTTTGAAGCAGTTGCAAAAGTCATTGTCCGATAGTCTGCTTCAGTTTTCAAGCGAGGTCTACCTGATTTCCCACCTTTGCTATCACCAATAATAAATCGCTCAAAAGCTTTATCTACTCGCTTAGAAACATCTTGCAAGACAGTAGAATCTACTTGCTTGAAGTCCAATAATTCACCACTATGAAAAACTTTCACTAGGTCTTTCTTGATGAATGGTAATAAAGCTTTTTGGTTGTAATAATTGGGTTTTTCTCTTGGATTAGCAATACTGCTTACTAATGGACAAGCATCAATACCAGTCCGATTCATATCCCACCAATCAAATCGGTCGCCTAACTGACGATTATACCAATAACGGCAAATCCTCAGCCAGTGATTTAACTCTAGTTTCTGATTAGTGTCTGGATAAAATTGATACTGATATGTTGTCTTCATTGCGTTACGACCTTGACGCTTCAGTTAGTGTTATTATAACAGAATATAATATTTATTGTCAAACAGATGGCGAAGGATTTTATCCATAAGGCTAGAGGGGTTTCTGATCTCAAGTGCCATTTAGTGTTGACGACAAAGTATCGGCGAAAAGTCCTCACCGATACTTTGTTGACCAGACTTGAAGCGATATTCAAAGCTTTGATGGAGAAGCGGGAAGGGCGATTAGTAGAATTCAATGGTGAACGTGATCATGTACATTTACTGCTTCAATACACGCCACAAACTGAGCGAAGCCAAGCTGATTAATAATCTCAAAACTGTATCCAGTCGATATCTACGAAAGGAGTTCGTGGCTGAAGTTAATAAGGTTTATTGGAAAGATGTCTTCTGGACAAATGGTTATTTCATTGCCTCTTGTGGTGGCGTAACTGTTGACCTGTTGAAGAAGTATATTGAGGAGCAAGATCGACCCGTTGAGTGAAGCACAATATTTTGCTCTTCTCCTCATCCACCCCCTCACGGCTAAGAGCTTTGCTTGTCAGATTGCGAGGGGGTGGAATCGTCACATCGCTCGCCTCTCATCCACGCGCGAAGCGAGTACAGCTACTTGTGCTGAGCCCTTCGACTACGCTCAGGATAAACTCCGCCGAAGTATGGTGTGGGGATTCCCGTCTGTCTGGCTAAATCCGCACCTCTCAACATGGCAAACAGTTCAGGCACGCTACAGCCTTTGTCACCAACTAATAAATAGTTTGACAGAATCCATCCCTCATCCTGCGCGCGATCTGAGTTCCAGGTGAATGCCTTGAGCCCTATTTCATCTCGCAAAGCTTCCATAGTTTCCCGGACTATTTCTATCTCCAATTCTCCCGGACTTCCATCCATTAATCCCATTGCTTTGAAAGCAGCTTGAGCGCGAAACATTCCCGCTCTACCATTTGAACTGTGTAGGTTTGTGCGGATGATGCCATCGGGTTTGAGAACAGATTTCATCGCTTGCAATCCAGCAATAGCATCGGGCAAGAGATACAGAACTTCGTCAGCATTGATATAGTCGAACTGCAAACCTAAAGTTGGTAATTCTTCTATTTTGAGCGCATAAAATTCGGCATTTTCAAATCCGTGATATTGCAAGCGGTGGCGGGCTAATTTAACTGATTCTTCTGATAAATCAATTCCCACAATTTTAGCTCCCGGATTAGCT
>DMYK01000016.1:752-2774 GCA_003483675.1 Microcoleaceae cyanobacterium UBA11344 | reverse complement strand
GCACGCCCAGAAGCAATTGATGCTATGCAAAAAGCTCTCACTCAACATTGGGGAAATCCTTCTAGTTTGCACGAGTGGGGACAACGGGCCGCCACAGCTTTAGAATTAGCAAGAATGCAGGTTGCTGGCCTGATTAACGCGCTACCGGAATCAATGATTTTTACTTCCGGCGGTACTGAAGCTGACAACTTGGCAATCATGGGAATTGCTCGTCTTTATGTTACACCACAACATATAATTATCTCTAGCGTAGAGCATTCCGCAGTATCAGAAACCGCGCGACAACTTGAACAATTGGGATGGGAAGTGACGCGCCTACCGGTGGATAAATTTGGGCGAGTTCACCCTTGGGATTTGCAGGAGTCACTGCGATCGAATACAGTGTTAATTTCGATCATTTACGGCCAAAGCGAAGTTGGCACGCTGCAACCAATTGAAGCATTAGGAAAGATGGCGCGCGATCGCCATATCCTGTTTCATACCGATGCAGTTCAAGTTGCCGGCAGACTACCGATAGACGTGCAGAAACTGCCCGTAGACTTGCTTTCTCTTTCCAGCCACAAGCTGTACGGGCCCCAAGGTGCAGGGGCGCTTTACGTGCGTCCTGGCGTAGAATTAGTGCCAATCTTAGCCGGTGGTGGTCAAGAGTTGAAACTGCGTTCTGGGACGCAAGCAGTGCCCGCAATTGTCGGTTTTGGGGAGGCGGCGGAATTGGCATCGCAGGAAATAGATGTGGAAACGCCGAGGTTGATTGAATTGCGCGATCGACTTTTCGATCGATTAGCTCATGTACCCAGTTTAGTCCCAACGGGCGATCGATATCGCAGGCTCCCGCACCATGTCAGTTTTTGTATTGTTTCTCCCGACGGTGACACAGGGAGAGTGACGGGCAAAACTTTAGTCAGACAGCTCAATTTAGCGGGAATTGGTATTAGTTCCGGTGCGGCTTGCAGCAGTGGCAAACTGACTCCGAGTCCGATATTATTGGCAATGGGATATAGCGAAACTGCGGCTGTTGGTGGCATTCGCTTGACTTTGGGACGGGAAACAACGGAAGCTGATATTGATTGGACAGCAGGTGCGATCGAGCAAATTTTGGAAAGGTTAATGCCCAAGGTAGCATTATCTAGGCGTTAGCAGGAAATCTGCGGTTAAAATCCAAAGAAACCGGGTTTTTTCCCGAATCTGCGGGCTGTAACGAAGGAGCTCGTAAAAACCCGGTTTCTGGCCACCCGTGCATCAAAGAAACCGGGTTTTTTCCCGAATCGCGGGCTGTAACGAAATATCTCGCAAAAACCCGGTTTCTGGCCACTTTATAGTAACAATGGCTCAATTTTGGTTTGCACCTCCTCAATCACATCTTCAGATACAGACTCAACGAATCGAACACCGCGAACTTTCCAGTCTAGACACTTGATTTGATCGGCAAGAATTACTCCTTGAACTTTCAATCCAGTTGGTAGAGAAACTTCAAAAGGATACCCTTTTTGTTGCTTTGTAATAGGCATAAATAAAGCTAAGGAACTTTTCTCATTGTAAGCACGAGGCGACAGCACAAAAGCAGGTCTAAGTCCTTTTTGCTCGTGTCCCTTAGTTGGATCAAAGTCTAAATAAACGATATCGCCTCGACTCGGAATGTAAGGATTGGATTGTGTCACCAAACTTCATTCCCCACAGCAATTCCACTATCAATCTCAGTATGAAGATTCTCTGGGGTAATTGCCTGAACCAACTCCTCAAGCGAATACCGCCGACGAGTTATCGGCTCGATTGTCAGCCTACCATCTATCAACACAAGCTGCACTTCTGAACCTTCAGCTAAGTTAATCTCTTTAGCTAAATGCTGTGGAATCCGAACAGCAAGACTGTTTCCCCACTTGGCGATTGTCCCAACCATAGCGTAATCCTCTAGCTAGTGATATCACTCTGAGGAATTCACCCTTTTTTGAGGATGTATATACAGAGTGTCTACAGTATAGCAACTAAGAAAAAGGTTGACAAGTCAGAAAACCCCGGTTTCTG
>DMYK01000016.1:0-716 GCA_003483675.1 Microcoleaceae cyanobacterium UBA11344 | reverse complement strand
ACGAAATATCTCGCAAAAACCCGGTTTCCGGCTACCCCCAATTATGCTAAAATAAATCTCGGTGTTATTCACAACTTCCCATGATCGATGAAAACCGCGCCCAAGCTTATCTACAATTGATTTACACCCTGCTGAATTTCCCCAACGGTGAGGACTCCCAGATTTTACAGGATAACTTAGAATTGCTGGATCTGCGCTTTCTGCAAGCTTGCGAGATAATAGCGGCAACTTTGGAAGAGGACGGAGAGGAGGATCAGGCTAATTATTTACGAAATATTGCCAGTTATCTAGGGGAATTTATAAAATGAATGATCAGGGAAATCGCGATAATTCTGAGGGGGAAAATTCCCAAGAGTATTTAGAGTTTATCCGAGACTTATTGCAAGCAGAAATAGAAAGCAATAGCGATATTGCCGTAATTTATCCCATGCTGGCTAAACGGGAACATCTCCTCAATGCCCGTTTTGCCGAGATTTTACAGCAAGTGGCTAAGAGTTTAATTGCTGACGAAGATCCAGAAGCAATTGAGTCAATTGTCGCCATCATTGAAAATCTGAGTATTGATATTAGTGACTTTCCCCGTGGGAATAGAGCAAATAATATTGAAATTGCCATTACTGGTTATCAAATAGTTTTAAGTAATCGGCAACCGGGGAGCGAAAAATATGCCCAAACTCAAAATAACCTAGCTAGTGCTTACAGAAACAGAATCAAGG
>DMYK01000141.1:6115-10141 GCA_003483675.1 Microcoleaceae cyanobacterium UBA11344 | reverse complement strand
GTCGGATTTGGGTTTCGGTGTTGCGCCAAAGTTGGAGGTATTTGTTTGATTCAGAGGTTCGATCCCCCCCTAACCCCCCCTTAAGAAGGGGGGGGACTTGAGTTGATTCGCTCTTAATAAGGGGAGGGAATTGAGGGGAGGTATTATTAGTGGTTGCCGTGGCTAGATCCCCCCCTAACCCCCCCTTAAGAAGGGGGGGGACTTGAGTTGATTCGCCCTTAAGAAGGGGAGGGACTTGAGTTGATTCGCCCTTAAGAAGGGGGGGGATAAGAGTTGACTCGCCTTTGTTAAGGGGAGGGAATTGAGGGGAAATAGCAGTGGCTAGATGCTCTACAGAGGTTCGCAGGTGAGTTGTTTTGCCGTGTAGGGGATCGAAGTTGTGGTGGCTGGGGTTGATTATATATCGTCTGGGTTGGGTTTTGTCTAACCAGTTTCGTAGTTCTTTGCTTGTGGGTAAGTCTCCGATTTGAATGGCGATTTCTGGGGTTAGTTTATCTGCTATTTCGTGGTTTCTTAGGATTAAATCGTAGGTGGAAATTAGATGGGGGTTGAGTTGGGCGTAGTTTCTGACTGGGGATAGTCCTTCTGCTAAAACTGGCCAGTTTAATAATTTGGAGATTTTGGCGATCGCACTGCAATACTTTTCGGGAAATTGAGGCTGTGCAACGCCCGCAATAATTATCCCTCTGCTGCACTTCTGCCATTGTTGGATTGTACTTTCTTCTCCCCCCCTTAACAAGGGGGGGCTGGGGGGGGTAGAGGTTTCTCCTGCAAAAATGGGTTCTAATCCTGCAAAGAAATCTTCGGGATTGAATTGTGTTTCTAAAGCTTCTACAGCAACATCTGAAATGGGTATAAGTGGGTCGCGAAAGGGGATGTTGAGGTGAACGGGGCCGGGTGTTGGAAATTGCGATCGCTCCCAAGCATACACGATCGTCTGCCGCAAATAGCCTAACATTCCTATTTCCGCAGAAGGGATGGCTAATTCGGCTTGCCAGTTGGGATAATTGCCGTAGATTTTTACTTGGTCGATCGCCTGTCCAGCATGGCAATCCCGCAGTTCGGGAGGTCGATCGGCTGTGAATATTAGCAGCGGAATTCGACTTTCTCTGGCTTCTATGATCGCAGGATAAAAGTTGGCTGCGGCGGTTCCAGATGTGCAAATTAGTGCGACGGGTAAATGGGTTTTTTGGGCAATTCCTAATGCAAAAAAGCTGGCTGAACGTTCGTCTAAAACGGGAATAGTTTCTATTTTGTGGTTCTGGGCAAAGGCTATTGTTAATGGTGCCGATCGCGAACCGGGAGAAATGACGGCGGTAGTTAATCCTAAACGCTGTAAAGTTTCGGCTAAGATGGAAGACCAGAGGGTGTTTGTGTTGCGAAAATCAATCATTTTTCTAATATATTGCTAAACCAAAGCGTTTAAAAGTGGTTGTAATTTTAGCTGAATTTCAGCTAGTTCTTTTTCGGGTTCTGAACCGGCCACAATACCCGCACCAGCATAGAGTATAGCCCGATCGCCATCAATTAATGCCGATCGAATGCCGACGGCAAATTCGCCGTTTCCCCTGCGATCGATCCAGCCGATGGGTGCTGCGTACAAAGAGCGATCGCAGGTTTCGCAGCGACGAATTTGTTCGAGGGCTATATCTCGCGGCACGCCTGCTACCGCTGGGGTTGGATGCAGTTGGGCTAAAATCTTTAATAAATGAATATCGGCGGGAATTTGAGCAGTTATGGGTGTCCACAAATGCTGAATGTTTGATAGTTGTAGCAGTCTTGGAAGTGGGGAAAAATTGGGAGTTATACCGAGTTTAGACAGGCGATCGACTATAAAATCAATCACAACTTGATGTTCTCGAATATCTTTTTCACTATGCAATAAACCTCTCGCTAAATTGGCATCTTCTGCCTCAGTTTTTCCCCTCGGTGCTGAACCAGCTAAAGCATCTGTTGATAATTGATTATTGTGAATGCTAATTAAGCGTTCTGGACTGGCACCGATAAAATTTTGTCCTTGACCGTTACTGGTTGAAAATACATAGCAATCTGGATAGCTGAGGCGCAAGTTGTTTAATGAATCTATTAAACTGAAAGGGGTTTGAGAAATCACATTGATTGCTTGGGATAAAACAATTTTACTAAAATATTTAGACTCAATCAATTCTAACGCAGACTTGACAGATGTTTTAAATTGACTGGCATCATTCACGGGTATTTGTTTGAAAGATCTCGAATTGATATAATTAGTTAATTTAGGATATTTGCGAGATGCAATTTTATCAAAAATTTGCCAAATATTTTCAGCGATATTTTTAACGTTTATATCTTTTTCTACAAGGGCATTCGCGACGAGAATACAGCTATCTTGCTGTCTAGTAATTTGCCATTTTGGTAAAAATATGGTGGCGGGCGGAAAGTAAGAATTGCCAGCTATGTTCTCATCAAAAAAAGCAAAGCTACAAAAAAAGTGAGGCCCGCTGAAGGGCAAGCGTTCCGTACCAATGGTAATTGTACTGGCAAGAGTTGAGCGAATAAAGTTTTGAGCTAAGGCAAATCGATCGCTTCCTGCTACTGTGAGATGGATTGCGGAATCAAGGGCGGCAATCGCAAAACTTTTGTCTGCAATGGGGTTTCTTTTTTCAAAGTAAAAGTGTCGCTGGCAAGGTTCGGAAATCTCTTGCAGTACAACTAGCGGATCGACGGGGTAAATCTCCTGAGAAATACTAACTATTTTTGTTTGATATTTGTCAGTTAAAGACTGCTGACAATCTAACAGCAACTGATGCAGTTGATTGCGGTCTTGCAAAAGATTAGCGCGGTGCGGTATTACTGTCATGAAATCGAGAATAGCAGATTTGTCAGATAGAGTGCGGATTGATCCGGCTAGAACCTCTATTTCGATCTAAGCACGGGAGGGCGATCGCCAAACATGACCTTTCGAGTTTCCCTCCCTGTTTCGACTCCCTAGGGCAAAAAAACAGACTCTGGGGCGATCGCACGAAACATTTAGACACAAAACTTTATAGATCGATCGGCTAACTGTCGGCAAAAGTCGATCGCCCCCACAGAGATTTACAGACGGGCTACTTCCGCAATTTGAGTACCCCACGCCTCTCAATGGATGCCCCCACGCACTCAACTAGATACAGATTACACCTTCTTTACCAAGAAAATTGTAAAATTACTACGCTGCTATCAATTGAATCAACCTTGTGTAATGACAACAAAGTTAATTGAACCTCCAAATAGTAAACTGTGGCTAGCGGCAATCAAGCCACCCATGTACAGCGTTGCTGTGATTCCTATTTCTGTAGGAACTGCCATTGCTTTTGCCGAAACTCAAACGATTAATTCGTCAATTTTTTCGACATTTTTAATGTCAGCCATTTTAATTCTAGCATGGCTGAATCTCACCAATGATGTATTTGACTCGGAAACAGGGATAGATAAAAACAAAGCACATTCCTTGGTTAACTTAACCGGAAATAAAGCTTTAATTTTCTGGCTGGCTAATCTGTTTTTAGCTTTGGGAGTGTCGGGAATCTGCGGTATTTCCTGGTGGCAAAAAGACCCAACAGTAATTTTGCTTGTAGTTTTGTGTTGCGCTTTGGGCTACACTTATCAAGGGCCTCCTTTTCGTTTAGGCTATCAGGGTTTAGGGGAATTTATCTGCTTTTTTACCTTCGGCCCTCTAGCTTTAGCCGCTGCTTATTACAGTCAAACTCAAACTTGGTCAGCCACTAATTTTGCGGCTTCGGTAATCGTGGGAATTACTACGAGTATTATCTTATTTTGTTCCCACTTTCATCAAGTTGCGGATGATTTAACGGCGGGTAAAAAATCGCCAATTGTCCGAATCGGTACAAAAAAAGGTGCTGATTTGTTGCAGTGGTTGTGCGGCAGCATTTATGCTTTGACTGTGCTATTTTGGGCGATCGGGCTTTTCCCCATTTGGACGCTGTTAATTTTTGGTAGTGTGTTTTTTGCGATCGACCTTTGCCGCCATGTCACAGACTATCACGA
>DMYK01000141.1:0-6099 GCA_003483675.1 Microcoleaceae cyanobacterium UBA11344 | reverse complement strand
AATTGCAAGTTTATTGCAGTCACGCTGCATTTTGTTAGCGGTGTACTGCTGGGATTGGGGTTTGTTTTGTAAATCGGGCGATCGAAAATTCTGGTAAAATAGAAGTATGGTTCGTAGTGGGGACTTTAGTCCTTTGTGCAAGATTTTAGTCAATCAGGACTAAAGTCCTTACTACAAACAGTTTGATGTTGAATCGCCAACAAGGAGAAGTAAACCATGAGTACGCAAACAGAAATTGACAAAATCCTNNCCTAGAAGAAATTTTTAGCCTATATCCTGATGAGTGGGTACTCATCGTCAATCCTGAATTAGACGAAGAATTCAGCGTGATTCGAGGTGAAGTTTTAGCCCATGCAACAGAACGCGATGAAATTTACAGTAAGCTTTCATTAAGGAATGGAAAATCTGTAGCAATAGAATATACTGGATCGATACCTGACAACCTAGCAGTGATGTTGTGACGAAAATGCCAGCTTATCAGAAAGTTTACCGTTTGTTGCGTTATGGCCAAAATTTGCTAGCCGTGCAAGCAACTGTTGGCAGTAGAGAAGGGGGGGATTTTGTGCGGGTGCGTTTATTGGTAGATACTGGATCTAGCTTCACAATATTGCCAGTTCAAGTATTACAAAATCTGGGTTACGATACGCGCAATCCTTTACGCAGGCAAGAATTAGTTACTGGTCAAGGAAGAATTTATGCTCCTGTAATTAATGTATCTTGGTTTAATTGCGTGGGTCAATTCATAGAAAACTTTGACGTATTTGCCCACGATATACCGCCAAATCTTCGTATAGATGGTCTTCTTGGTATGGATTTTCTGACTCGTTTTCAAGCAGTCATCTCTGTTGGCGATGCGGAAATTAGATTTGAATAAATAGGGCTATACTAATTATTGTAGATGAACAAAATTAAAAATTATCAGTTTCACTATTCCTTAACTGACAACAAAAATCAGCCCATAATTTTATTACTCCACGGCTTTACCTGCGATTGTCAAGACTTTGACCCAATCATTTCCTTACTTTCTCAAAGTTATTGCTGTCTAGCAGTTGACCTTCCCGGCCACGGAAAAACCAAAGTCAGCGGCGATGAAACTTGCTACAATATGTCAAATACAGCCCAAGCATTGATACACTTATTAGATGATTTACAAATAAACAAATGTTTTTTATTAGGCTATTCAATGGGCGGGCGATTGGCGCTGTATATGACCTTGCATTTTCCTGACAGATTCGAGAAAGTAGTGCTGGAGTCAGCTTCGCCGGGATTGAAGACCGAAAAAGAGCGATCGCACCGCATGGAATCCGATTTACACATAGCACAAAAACTGGAAAATAGCAACTTTAAAGAATTTTTATTAAGTTGGTACGATCGCCCTTTATTCCAATCTTTAAAAAACTCTCCTAATTTCGCTCGACTCATCGAAACCCGTTTAGCAAATAACCCGATCGAATTAGCCAAATCCCTCCGCAACATGGGAACAGGAAACCAGCCCTCTCTCTGGGAAAAACTGGCACAAAATCAAATCCCTCTCCTCTTGCTAGCGGGAGAATATGATGATAAATTTAAAACTATAAATGCCGAAATTGCTAGTTTATGTCCAGCAGCTAGTCTCAAGATTATAGCACAAGCTGGTCACAATGTGCATTTTGAAAATCTTGATCAATTTGTCGCAGTTGTGAGACAATTTTATGGACAGGACTTACACATGGGGGTTCAGAAACCGGGTTTTTTATGATAATATTCGTTGCAGCCCGCAGATTCGGTAAAAAACCCGGTTTCTAGGCATCAGAGTGCATCCAGGACTAGATTAATTAAAAAGTAAATGCTGTATCAATTTGAGTTTCGCACCTATCAAAGAAAGTTTAAGCGTCCCTTGCAGACAAGTCATGGCATCTGGGAGATTCGATTAGGAATTATCCTGAAACTTACTGACGAAAATGGTCAATTTGGTTGGGGAGAAATTGCCCCTTTGAGTTGGTTTGGTTCCGAAAGTTTTGAGCAAGCTTTAGATTTTTGTAACTCGTTACCAGCTAATATTTCATCAGAGACGATTTTCTCTATTTCCGCTGAATTGCCGGCTTGTCAATTTGGCTTCGAGTCAGCACTATCAAACGAGGATAACGAGGAAGAAAATAATCGGTACAGTGGTTTATTGCCAGCGGGAGAAACAGCTTTATCGGCTGTACAAATGCTTTGGAAACAGGGATATCGGACGTTTAAATGGAAAATTGGCGTTATTGAACAAGAATTAAATGTTTTTCAGCAATTAGTAAAAGCAATGGACAATTTGGGCGATCGCGAAAAAGCACTTTTGCGATTAGACGCCAACGGCGGACTCAATTACTCGCAAGCTGAAACATGGCTAAAAACTTGCGACAATGTGTTAGAAATTCCCAATTTTTCCGTAAAGATTGAATTTTTAGAACAGCCCTTGCCTGTCACACAATTTGAGGAAATGCTAGAATTGAGTGCTGCTTATGCAACTCCGATCGCCCTTGATGAGTCAGTCGCCAATCTCGATCGCATCCAAGAATGCTACGATCAAGGCTGGCGGGGAATATTTGTTATTAAACCTGCGATTGCCGGTTCCCCATCCCAACTGCGAAAATTTTGTCAAACCCACAATATAGACGCTGTTTTTTCATCAGTATTTGAAACCCAAATAGGCAGACAAGCAGCCTTAAATCTAGCAACAGAATTGTTTCCCAATTCTAGAGCATTAGGCTTCGGCACCGATTGTTGGTTCGACGAAAATCAAGAAACTTGGTGAAAGCATCTATGACAAAAAATGTAACAGCAAATATTCTAGATATAGCGTCTCGCTTGTCCGATAATTGGCTCATCGGTGGTGAGAGTCGCGAAATTGCTCAAATAGTCGATCGCATATTTCAGCAATTAACCCAAAATCAAGCACCGGAAACACCGAAAATAATTTTCCTAGCAGAATCAGAACCCATACAATTTATTGCCAGTTTCATAGCTGCTTGTGCCACCAAATCCCAGATTTTTCTCTGCAATCCCAACTGGGTAAAATCAGAATGGCAACAAGTTTTTGATTTAGTTCAGCCAGACATAATTTTGGGAAAAGATGCACTGCAACATCTCACTGAAATGCAATTCATCGCATCTCCACTCGAAAAACCGAAAAACAATCCCCAATTACCAATTAGCAATTACCAATTACCATTAATTATGATTCCCACCGGTGGTTCATCGGGAAAAATCCGTTTTGCCATCCATAATTGGCAAACACTAACAGCATCAGTGCAAGGTTTCCAACAATATTTTACAGTTGACAAAATCAACTCATTCTGCGTTTTACCATTAGATCACGTCAGCGGTTTAATGCAATTCATGCGTTCATTTACCACCGGCGGAAAACTGGCAATTCAGCCCTTCAAAGAATTAGAAGCAGGCGAAAAATGTGATATCGAACCAGAAGAATTTTTCATTTCCCTAGTTCCAACTCAACTGCAACGCCTGCTGCAAAACCCAGATACAGCTAATTGGCTTTCCCGCTTTCATACCGTACTTTTGGGCGGTGCTCCCCCTTGGTCGGAACTTTTAGAAACAGCTAGAAAGTATCAGATTAGGTTAGCCCTAACTTACGGTATGACAGAAACTGCTTCGCAAATTGCCACACTCAAACCCGAAGATTTCCTGGCTGGTAATAATAGTGCTGGTCAAATTTTACCCCACGCTAAAGTAACAATTCGTAGTGTAAAAGGCGAGATATTGTGTTATAATCAAGTCGGAAATATTGCAGTAAATGCTAAATCTTTAGCATTAGGTTATTATCCAGACAAATTTGGCGATCGCGAATATTTCCAATTAGACGATTTGGGATTTTTTGATGAAAATAACTACTTAAACATTGTCGGACGCAACAGTGATAAAATTATCACAGGCGGAGAAAACGTATTTCCTGCGGAAGTTGAAGCCGCCATTAGGACGACTAATTTAGTTGTCGATGTGGCCGTCATTGGTTTGCTAGACAAACATTGGGGTCAAGTAGTAACAGCGATTTACGTCCCCACAAATTCCGCAGTTACTGTCACAGCTTTGCAAGCGGCAATAGAAGATAAATTGAGCAAGTTTAAGCGACCTAAATATTGGGTTTTCGCGGCAGAATTACCCAGAAATTCTCAAGGTAAAGTCAATCGGGAACTATTGCAAGAAATTGCTATGAAATCTCACTAATTATTAGGTAATGACAATAAATGCAGAAGGCAGAATTTTTTATGGAGGACTTACGCATTGTAATGGTGTTGCAGGGGTTTGAGATTCTTCGCGACCCTCAGAATGACATAATTATTTTGTTAATGCGTAAGTCCTGAACAGTCAACAGTCAACTGTCAACAGTCAACTGTCAACAGTTAACTGTCAACTGACTAATTACTACAAACTTAATAGCTGTCGCTTCCTTTCTGCTTCTTGGTTTTGAGCATCCATAAACTTCAACATTCGGTAAAGTACCTCTATTTGTGGTAACTTAATTCCTGCTTGCTGCGCTACCCGTATCGGATTGCCAAAAATTGCCTCAACTTCTAGGGGGCGGGATTCATCGTAATCAATTTTCATGCTGGTGCGGTAAGGTTTCATTTTGTGAGTGTAGTCGAGCATATTTTGGATAAAGTCATCGGGAATAATGCGATCGCAACTTTTAGCCCCCGCTACCACTTCCCCCATGATTTCCTCGACTAAAATCCGAGTATCGGGATTAGCCATCAGTTCATCTGTTCTCGCATTTAATACTACAGACAGCCCGTTATAGGGAATATTCCAAACAAGTTTTTTCCACCTTGACAAGAGTAAATTTTCACTCATTTTAATGGGAATATGAGCGCGTTTAAAATCCTTAGCAATTTGGTTCAATCTGTTAGTAATTCCTAGGGGTTTATAGTCTTGGGAATAATCGCCCAGGGTGATAGTGCCGTAATCTAGATGACAGATGTGACCTGGCCCAACTTTATAAGAACACAGAAAACATAGCCCGCCAATCACTCGTTCTGCACCGACAATTTTAGCTATTTCTACTTCGATATTCAGTCCGTTTTGCAATACTAAAACTACGCCATTATCTTTTAATAAAGGAGGCAATATTTTCGGCAATAAGTGATTTTGAGTTGTTTTTATGGCGACAATTACGACGTCGCATTTAGGCATTTGGTGCGCGTCGTGGTAGGCGCGGACTTCCGGGAGGGTGAAGTCACCTTCGGGAGACTCGACAATCAAGCCGTGTTTTTTGACGTGTTCGTAATCGCTTCGTAGCAAAAAATTAACTTCTAAATCGGCTTTTTGCAGTCTAGCACCGTAGAATCCGCCTAAAGCTCCCGTGCCGACTATGGCATAATTGCGATTGCGATTTGACATGATATTAAGAATCAAGAAATAAACAGTAGAACCAATCTAAAATCTAAAATCTAAAATCTAAAATTGTCCCAGCCACTGCATCAATTCTTCAGATAGCTGTTTTCTAGTTCGGCTAACTGCATCGATGCAGACGTGCTTACTAAGAGCCTTAGCTGCGGATTTTCCTGCTATTTCCCCAGAAAAAACTTGATAGGCAATTTCAAATTCATCTGCGCCAACCTGTTTGGCCGTCAATTGAATAGTTAGTCGATCGCCAACAAACATCGGGCGGTAAAAATCTACAGTAGCATGAATTATCGGAATGGCGCGATCGGGATTGCTAAAAAATGCTTTGAGATTGATTCCCGATGCTGCTAAAGATGCCTCGTAAGCTTCGTGGCACATCGCCAAGACGTTAGCAAAGTAAACGACTCCAGCAGCATCGGTATCTTGAAAATGAACAGTGCGGGTGTAAGTGAAAGACATTTCAAGTAGTTGTGAGTTGTGAGTTGTGAGTTGAAAATCTTGTCTTTATTTAATTCAAAACTCATAACTCCTACCCCTACCCCTGATTTTTCAACCTTTGTTTTTAATCAACATCACATCTATAATCTTGAGGGCAATCTCTTCAGAAAGTCCTAGGGCACCGTAAAGATCGTTCAAAAGCTGTTCTTCTTCTTCCGAAATTTCACCATCTGCTAAAGCGATATCAGCCGTCACAGCAAAAACTGTTTCTTTAAGTTC
>DMYK01000199.1:3942-5207 GCA_003483675.1 Microcoleaceae cyanobacterium UBA11344 | reverse complement strand
CCTTGGAAAGTGTGGGAATAGTTGGGAATTGGGAATTGGGAATAGGGCATTGGGCATTGGTAGCTGTCTCTCCCTATTCTCCCCTTCTCCCACTCTCCCATTCTTTCTAACATCCCTTAAATCCGTTACATAATCCGTTGCCAAACTTTCTTCTTCCTTTTGCAAAAAATGGATTTCTCAGATATTCTCAATAGCACAGAAACGTACCTAAAAAACTCCGTTGCAGCCAATGCTGAACTTATTGACAGCGACTCCGAAGCGCTGAAAAAAGCATTTGTAGGATTAGAAGAAAGATCGCTCTTAGCGTTGCGAGTTCCCCAAAAATGGGGCGGCGTAGATATTGATGCAGAAACTTTTTATGAATATCAGGAATTGACAGCGCGATATTCCGGCGCTTTAGGTTTTCTGCAAATTCAACACCACAGCGCAACTGCAATGCTGGCTAACAGCGACAATGAAATGCTAAAAAGTAGATGCTTGAGGGCGATCGCCCTTGGAGAGTTGCGATTGGGTATTGGGTTTTCGCAGTTGAGGCGATCGGGAAATCCTGCTGTCACCGCAACACCCGCAAAAGATGGGTATTTACTATCAGGTAAAGTTCCTTGGGTAACAGGTTTTGGATTATTTCAAAAGTTTATTGTAGCTGCGGTACTTCCTGACAATCGCGCTGTTTTCGGATTACTACCATTTGCCAATATTGAATCTGAATCTGGTAAAATTGCCTGCGGCGAAATCATGCAGTTAATCGCCATGAATTCCACTAATACTGTAACAGCAACTCTGACTAATTGGTGGTTGGATGAATCGCAAATAATTTCAGTTAAACCCAAAGACTGGATTGTGGAAAACGATCGCAAAAATGTACTGAATTTTGTGCCAGTTACTTTTGGTTGTATTCGAGCCGGATTGGATGTAATTGCAGCAGCAGCCCAGACGAAGCATCTACCTTTTATAGTTACCGCTTACCAAAAATTAGAGCAAAAGCTCGATCGACTAAAACAGAATTTCCAACAATCTCAGTATAGCTCAACAGCCGAAAAACTAGCCCTGCGAGCCCAAGCAATAGACTTAGCGGTGCGCTGCGGGCACGCAGCGGTAGCAGTTTCCAGCGGTGCGGCTAATAGTAAAAAGCACCCAGCCGGGAGAATTTATCGAGAAGCTTTGGTGTATACTGTTTCCGGGCAAACAAAAGATGTAATGGAAGCAACCCTCGATCGACTAATCGAATTTTAGACTTTAGATTTTAGTAGGGTGCGCACTGCGCA
>DMYK01000199.1:2215-3871 GCA_003483675.1 Microcoleaceae cyanobacterium UBA11344 | reverse complement strand
CACTGCGCACCTTACTACTACTGATACTGATGACAAACCAATTAAACTCAAACAATCTCAAAACCATCGCCTACAGCAAAATAGTAGATTTAACCCATAAAATTCACCCAAATATTCCCATTTGGCCGGACGATCCTCCCGTACAATTTGAAACAGTAGCTCAAATAAAAACATCCGGGTATTTTCTGCGGAAATTCTCGATAGGCGAACACAGCGGCACTCACATGAATGCACCCAACAGCTTTTATGCAGGAGGCGCGAGTATTGATAATTATCCCCCGCAGTCCCTAGTTTTGCCGGCAATTGCGATCGACATTCGCGACCAAAGTCTTGCCAACCCAGACTACACTTTAACAATCGACGATGTATTAAATTGGGAACAGAAACACCGATTTATAGAACCAGGAAATCTAATTATATTATATACCGGATGGCAGGAAAAATGGGAGAATGAAAAAAGTTTTTTTAATCGAGACAATGACGGGATTTGCCACTTTCCCGGATTTAGCAAAGCAGCCACTCAATTTTTGCTAGAAAAACGGTTAATAGCAGGAGTTGGCACCGATACTCACGGAGTAGATCCGGGACAAGATGAAAGTTTCGCTGTCAACAAACAGGTGTTAGAACATCAGGGAATCGTCCTGGAAAATCTGGCTAATCTCGACCAGTTACCAGCAGCCGACATCACTTTAGTTATTGGAATTTTGCGACTTTTAGGAGGTTCCGGCTCCCCGGTATCGGTGTTAGCTTTTGTGGCTTAATGCTGTAAAATTAGATTGATATAATTTTAGTAGAAAAATCAGATTAATGACTGAACTGCCAAAGGATCTCAACGAGGCGATCGCCCAATCCCGCATTGCAACCGCCGCCGCCCTCTCGGACGGCAAAACTCTACTGCAAGTAGAATTAGTATTCCCAGAAATCGCCCTCCAAGCACAGTCTATCGCCCAACAATTCCTCCCAGAATTTGAACAAATCTACTCCGGTGTCAAAGTCTTATTTCCCGATACCGGTGCAGCCGCCCTCGCCCGCCGCGACTGGGGAAAAACACTGTTTAAAGTGACAGATTTGGGCAGCAGCCGCACCGCCGTTGAAGATAAAATAGAACCGGAAGACCAACTATTCTTGTTGATCAATCCCGCAGCCGTAGAAGTTGCTCAAGTCGAAAGACTGTACATCGCTGCGGGCGATCGCCCAGTAATTATACTCAACCCGCGCCTCGAAGACGTTGCAACCATAGGTATAGGCTATGCTGGGCGCCAATTGCGCGATCGATTCCTGAACAAAATCGAATCCTGCTACTACATCAGACCCCTAGAAGATGCAGCGCTATTCCGTTGCTACCCTCAACCTTGGCAAGTTTGGCTAGAAACAAACGACGAATATCAACTAATTTCTGAAACCGCCCAAAAACCCGTCGGGGATGATTTAGAGCGGATTTTAGCTAAAGCCTTGGGAACCGCCGATCCAGATTCCACGGCGCCTGCAAAACCGCTAAAAAAGAAAGGTTTTATGGCAGAATTGCAGACATTTCTCAAAGCTTTGACTCAGTAATAATGGGTAGTCAGAAACCGGGTTTTTGCGAAAATATTTGGTAACAACCCACAAACTCAGTAAAAAACCCGGTTTCTTTAGTATTTACGACTAGCCAGAAAC
>DMYK01000199.1:0-2073 GCA_003483675.1 Microcoleaceae cyanobacterium UBA11344 | reverse complement strand
GGGGATTTAGGGGGATCGGAATATGTGCAACGACCCATTAAATTGGTATAATTCCTAATTAACTCAAACCAGAACAAATGAAACCAGCCCAATAGAAAGGCTTAGCAAAGGGAAAAGCTTCCAGACAAAGGCTGGGTAATACTTTATTAATCTTATCCCGATCCCCCTTAATTTTATTCTCAATTATTGTTAACCGCAGAACCTCTGCATTCCATTCGCGATAACCATCCGTATTTTTAGCTTGTTGTTTTAGCTGCGCCTTAGCTTCCAAACGCACAGCATCTAATTGCTTTAATTGCTGTTTCAGATAATTATTCAAATCGGACTGATATTGATCCGCGAGGGTTTTTCCCGTCAGGGTGCGGAGTTCGATTTGCGCTTTCCTCAAGGCTTCAGGACGGCTTAAACCTGCTTGGCGATTCTGATAGTAAAAAATGCAAAATAAGGCTGTGGCTAAATCACTAACTGACCACAACGTACTCACAACACTCCGCGCCCCCGCACATAAAAAACCCGTGGATAATGATAAAATATCATCACTAACACCCGCAATACCCAGGTTTGTTTCGCAACAGGAAAGGAAGACATCGGAGAGATTGGGAAGTCGAAAACCGGGACTCATTATTTGACCTAAAGTAATCTTCCCATCAGCAAGAAGTAGGCAGGATTCTAAGGGACTATCGAGGCGAGATTGGGCGTGATGGCTGGAGTGTAAGACTTGCACTTGTTTCAGGAGTTGGCGATAATTGATCACTGTAGCTTGGCTGCGACCTTTTAAGCGTAGGTTTTCGGGAATGTTGTATAATTGCGCGATTTGTTCGCATTCAAATTCGGCGTTTGGTAGCGTATCATCGGCATTTTCTACAGTGCCGTAATTAATCTCAGAAAGTGGCGGACGTAGTTGGCAATATTGCAAGATTTGGCTACTGGGAACATAGCGAATGCGGAATTTATCGCCTAGGTATTCGGTTGAGATTGTTTCACNNTAGTGATAGTATTCTTTTTTTCCTGGCGGGTGAAAAAATTGATGACTTGGCGCATCATTCCTGATAGCTGGTTTTCCGGGGGCTGAGAATTGTTCTGATTGGGAACAGTTAAAGGTAAGGCGGCAAAGGGGATTTGATGCCAATATAGGTGGGGGATGATAATCAGTTCCTCAATATCCTTGAGATAGGTTTGCACTAAGGTTTTGAGTTGCAGTTTTTCGGCTAATTGCTGCAAGAAATCCGAGATTTTGGCTTGCCAAATGCCGTCTTTCATGTTAGAATAGGGAGTTAGCCACTCGTCAACAACTAAAGCGCGTAAAGTTTCATAGCCAAAGCCTTTGCAAGTGTACAGTTTGGGCTTTTTGTGCTTGTAGATGATGAAAATGTGGGTGTCATTCTTGGTGGTGAAGAAATTGATAATGGCGGTTTTTGGTTGTTCGATGAGTTGCTGGATGGTGCGAAAATCTAGCGGGGTTACTTGAATTTCTCCGGCCAAAACTGGGTCTAAACGGCGCATTTGTTCCCAGATTTGTTGTTTTTGCGCTTCCAAAGTTTTGAGGGTGGCGGTGGCGACTTCTACAGCGTCGCGAGTCAGGGCAAAACTGCGTTTATCTGTTGGTTTTTGGCTAGAGTTGCTGTCACCTTGGAGGGGTTGACGTCCGGTATCAATTTGGGTTTGGATGTTGTCGTATTGTTTCAAATATTCCTGAACTTGGCTCGGAATTTCACCGTCTGCGTAGACATCGTTACTTGCCATTAAGTCTACCAGACGTTTGGAACTTGAACGGTCTACATATTCTATGGCTTTGTTCAGGTTGCCGCTATTGATGTAGGCTTGAATGATGTTTTCGTAAACGTCAATTGAATCAGCGATAATCTGTTGGCGACTGGCATCGGTGGTTGACCAAATGCGGATTTGTTCGACAGCAAGAATGGCTGCTGCATATCCCTCAATGGCAATCTTCCACAAGCCTTTATTGAAGGCAAGATAGCCGAGGTTTCTGCCAGATGTTAGACAATCTAATGGTAGAGTTGTGGGAGTCCGAAATTCTAAGGCTAACCGGAAACAACGAATTGCCTCATCTAG
>DMYK01000402.1 GCA_003483675.1 Microcoleaceae cyanobacterium UBA11344 | reverse complement strand
CCTTAGTAAGGGGGGAGGAAGAGTTGGAAGAGTTGAGGGATTGGTTGACTCTATCGAGGATTAGTTTGTTGATTGTGCGATCGCACAAATATTCGGTAATCTCCGGCCTGGTATAATAAGCACCAAAAGCTTTTTGGTTAATGTATTTCTCAAAGATGTATCCCAAAACCGCTGGATTAATTTCGTTTTCTTTCCCACCCACTGTATCGTCGAGATTCCAAGAATAGCCGGCAAATAAATCTAAGATTTTCTCAAAAGCAGCATCAGGTATGGCAATATTTGGATAATTCTGTTCGATGGGATGTTCCAGAAACAGTCCCCCATTCAAGTATTTAATATCGCCGATTAATTCTTTAACGCCTTCCTCCCGCAAATCGAGAGGTTTAGCAAATCCCTCAAAAAACAGTGTTTTCAAGAATTGCGAGTAAAATAAATCGGTTCCCCGCTGTTTACTTTCAGCTAACTTTTCCTGCAAGTACAGCATTTTACCACTGTCGATAAATCCTTTGCGTTGCAAAAAATAAACAAACATCAAGCGGTTGAGTAAAACCGAAGTATACCAGCGCCTATCTGTTTCTTTGTCTATCCCGGAGATAACACTTAAAAATTCAACGTGTTGCTGTTTGAACTCTTCAAAAAACTTCTTAGTAACTCGTTCGACATCCAATCCCGATTGCAATCTTTGGGCGACATCAATAACTGAAAGCGTTTCTAATTCTGCTAATTCAACCTTTAAAGCTGTGACTTTACTCAGCAGCAAATCGCAAGGTTCCCGTTTCACATAAACGTGATCGCGGGGATAAAGTTTTATACCTTCGCGCTTTACCCAATACCAGAGACATTTGGTCCGCTTTTTATCGATAAAAATTAATAGATTTTCGGCGGAAATTTGGACTATTTCGCGATAAATAATCAGTCTTTGAGTCGCATTGGGGATGTTTCCGCTAGCGCTGGTAATTTCGTATACAACTACTCCTAAAAGTTGGGCGATGGCTTTTCGGTAATAAGTCTCGCCCTCTATTTCTGCTGATAGGATTTTGTGGGATGATGGATTATCCCAACCGAGTTTTTGGACGAATAGTTTGTTGAATTCAAATTCTTGGAGAAGTTGGCGCGATTCTGTAAGTGTTTGTGGCATGGTTAAGAAGGTTCGGCAACGGATTTTGTAACGGATGTAACTGATGTAACGGATGTTATGGGAGTTAGGGCGGGTGGTTAGAAACTGGGTTTTTTTGAGGCTGCATAGAATCTGATCCCCCCTAACCCCCCTTAATAAGGGGAGTAGGGGGTGGGACAAGAAATATTCTCAAAGTCCCCCTTGTTAAGGGGGATTTAGGGGGATCGGGATATGTGCAACGACCAATTAAATTGATATTACTGATTGTACATCTTATTAGTTCTGAAACAAGCCTAAAGAACAAATAATCATCGGTTCCCGTTTGTCTCCATCTTCACTAACTATACAAAAACGGTCGTCCATTCTTAATGCTACGACTAATTCTGCTAAAGCGCGATCGCCAATACCGCTTTTTAATTGCCGATTTAACGTGTCAATTGCCGACTGACGCAGGGGATAGCGGTAAATTTCATCAATTGCTTTTGACAATTCATCGGATGCGAATATTGTACCACGCATGGACTGCGCGTAACTCTTCAAACGTTCATAAGTTCGGAACCTGGCCCCGGAAGACCGGCCCAATTGTCCGCCCGCTGTTAACTCTTCTTCTGCTATCAACTCTGCACCTTTTGTGACTAATTCGTGATGTTGTTTGTCTCTAGGAATTGCTGCTGTCGATTCGTCGCAGGCGGCAATTCTTAATATGGCCAATTGCGATTGAGTGACGCTGTTTCCATCGCGATCGACCCAAATCAAGGAATCATTTCCCTCGGTAGTTTTCATGTACAATAAAACTCCTTCGGGCTGCAACGGTGCAGGTGTATGATTGCGAGTTGAGTAAACTACATTTGGCATTGATTCAATGGTTTTTTTCAAAGTAGGATTGTTGTCAGTGGCATTTTTCCAAATCTGAAAAGCTTCGGATGTTAAGTCAACTTCGGCATCTTCTTCGCCATCTAAAATCCCGGATTTTTCATTGTAAATATCCAGAATGACTTGTGGTGAATCGTCTTCAAAAAATGTCTCATCGGTTCCGACAACTTCGGCATTTTCTTGCAATCGCCGCCGCAGTCTTTCGCGCAGGTTGATAATGCGTTCTACTCCTTCCTCTGGCAAAAATGAATAGCACAAAATCTGTTCTGCTTGCTGTCCGATTCTGTCCACTCTTCCCGCCCGTTGAATCAACCGAATGATTGCCCAAGGTAAGTCATAATTAACGATAATTGCACTGTCTTGCAAGTTATGACCTTCACTCAGAATGTCGGTGGTAATTAAGACGCGCAATTCTTGTTCTGGGGAGATTTTTTCACGCTTACCATTGCTAGTTGGACTAAACCTAAATGTTAGTTCTGTGGGGTCTTTTGATTTACCTGTTACCGATGCAACGTTTGCTATTTTTAGCTTGGTTAAGTTGTCAGTTATGTAGCGGACTGTATCGGCAAATTGAGTAAAGATTAGTACCTTCTCGTGGGGATGAATTCCTGTGAGTAATGTCACCAAAGCTGCTAACTTTTGATCTGGTTGAGAATGCCATGCACTGCAAGTCTGCAATACCTCAATTAAAGAGCGGGCATCTGCTAGTAAATCCCGTTTTAACTTAGTATCAAAAAAGTCTGATTTCAGCCATTTAAACCTGCGCTGGTAGCGGGTTTGATATTCTTGATAAACTAATTCTGCCCGCTGTTTAAAGGTTTTTTCGTTTAGTAGCAATTCGGCTGCAATATCTAAAAGTTCCCCCGAATTATCTTCTGTTTCTTCGCTATCAAAACTGCTAACTGTAACTGCATCAGCATCTTCGTCGCTGTTGCGGGTATCCAATAATTCTGCATCCTGAGTGCCGATCGGGATATCGGAGTTTTGCCCGATCGCATACAAATAAACAAAATTCCGCAGGATGTGCCGCTCGATCGACTGAATAAAGGCCGTACCGCTGCTTTCTAGGCGCTTAAACAGGTTTGTCCGCGAAAATCCCATCAAGCGGCGACCGCCACGGGATAGGGCATCTAACTGTCGCTGCTCTGCTTCAGTCGGCTGTTGTTTGGGTTTTTTGGGGATGTAATTTCCCAGTCCGTAACGGGGCAAATTTAGGGCGTTGATGACTGTGACAATTCCCTCAAAGTCAAGCTGGGAGTCGGTTGTGGAACTTTCGGAGGAAAACTTAATGGTTTTGGGAATGCGATCGGGAAAATAGGAGCGAGTGCGATCCTCTTCGAGGGCTTCGCTAACGGCAAATTCTAGATATTTGCGATCGGTTTGTGCATCATTTTCCGCATAATTCTCTTTGATAAACGAGCGAGTTCGCCTCACCATGTAGCGCTTCATTAAATCTCGCCAATCATCAGGATGTTCGCTCTTTTCAAAAGCAGCTAACGAGCGCACGGAACATTGATGCCGCTTCATAAATTCTAACTCTCCTTTGCTACCACCGCCTAATTTATTTAGCAAAGCTTCCGGGCGCAATCCTAAATTTTGGTCTTCAGGAACAAACAGCCGCAATTGAGCAGATAAATCTAAATAGGTTTTGTTATAGGGAGTTGCTGAAAGTAGAATACATTTACTTTCATTGATGGCAATATATTCTTGAATGGCTCGGTATCGCTTACCTTCGCGGTTTCTGAGGTTGTGACTTTCATCGATTAACACAACTCGATAGCGGCGCAATTCCGGCAATTCTTGCTGCACCCGACTGATCGATAATACTTTTGCCAGCAGGCGATATTTGTCTGCATATTCCTGCCACATTTTGACCAAGTTTTTCGGACAAATAATCAGGGTTTCTAAGAGACAATCTTCTTGTAAGATTTTGGCAATAGCCGTACCGACTAAAGTTTTACCCAAACCTACCACATCGCCAATAATCACGCCTCCCCGTTTGGTAATGTGACGGGCTGCTAACTTAACGGCTTCTTCTTGAAACTGAAATAAACCCTTAAAATCGCGGGGAATCTGAAACTCAGCAATACCTGCGATCGCCTCGCGGGACAAATGATAGACAATGTTTAGATAGATGTGATAAGGTGGAATTAGTTCTGCTCTCGCCCAACTGCGATCGATAATTTCTGCGAGTTCTTTAGAAATATCAATACAGCCGTATTCTTGCCAGCGATCGTCAAACCATTTTTGCAATTTATTACAAGCATCAAAATCTAAAATATCAATGTTCAATTCTCCTTGTTTCGATAGTCCCGATAAAGTGAGATTGCTGCTACCCAAAAAACCGACTATCGGACTGTTTGGGTCTTGACGATGAACGAGATATAGTTTAGCGTGTAGGTGATAGGCTAAAAATAATTTAACAATGACTTTTCCAGTTTTAATTTGATAGCTTAACCTGCGTAATCCTGCTTCATCGATATCACTAGGAGCCCCTATTGTCAACTGTTGGCGAAATTCCTCAGCCATCCGTTTTTTGAGGCGAATAATGGCACTATTGTCAATGCTGCGGTGATGGGAAATCAGGCTAAAACTAGCATTCAATTCATCGGATGGCAAACTTTGCATTCCCACCAAAAGGCGACAGCAGGCTCCTTGATTTCCCATGTATGCTTCGATTACATCGCCAATGTTCCGCCATCCCCGGAGGTTGAAATAGCCAACGCAAAAATCGGCACGGTAGGAGAGTTTAATCGTTTCTCGTAATGCTGGTAGCAGAGATAGTTCGATGTTGTCAAAAATGCGCGGCACTTGGTTTCCT
>DMYK01000496.1:3098-3902 GCA_003483675.1 Microcoleaceae cyanobacterium UBA11344 | reverse complement strand
GAAACCCCATGATATCAGAAGAGAGCAAGACCGCAGATTAGGAGAATTAATGGCGATCGCACGTCAACGATTCCTCGATGCAGGTGGCGATCCTCGACACCCGCCATCAGGTTTAAAAGGCGATGATTACATGACAGACGCAGAAAGACAAGAAGCACTCACGATCGCCCGATCGCTCTTTAACGATCAATACATTAAAACCTATCTCGAAAACAAACGTCAAAACAATTTGCAACCCCAGATCAATTCGTAAGGTGCGCCGAAACGCACCCTACAAAAATTAGTAAGGTGCGCCGAAACGCACCCTACAAGAATTAATTAACCCGTTTGCAGCGACTATTCAGCAGCCTGAATCCACTCTGTGTGGAAGAATTCGCCGCGCGGTTTGTCCGTGCGCTCATAGGTGTGAGCCCCGAAATAATCCCGCTGAGCTTGCGTCAGATTTTGCGGCAATCTGTCGCGCCGATAGCTATCAAAATAGTCCAGCGATGCGCTAAAAGCCGGCACTGCAATCCCCAGTTTGCAAGCAGTAGCTAACACGTCCCGCCAAGCTGATTGGCGATCGAGAATACTCTGCTTAAACTCCGGCGCTAACAGCAAATTCGGCAACGCAGGATCGTCCTTGAAAGCTGTTTTAATCTTGTCCAAAAAGCCAGCCCGAATAATACAGCCGCCCTTCCAAATTCGAGAAATTTCGCTCAAATCAAGGTCGTAATTATACGACTTTGAAGCCGCGCTCAAAAGTGCCATTCCCTGGGCGTAAGAACAAATCTTCGAGCAGTAAAGAGCATCCCGGACTTTGTT
>DMYK01000496.1:243-3061 GCA_003483675.1 Microcoleaceae cyanobacterium UBA11344 | reverse complement strand
TGACGCGCTCAGCCTTATAAGAAGACATGATTCTGGCATTCACAGCAGCAATAATTGTCGGAATGCTCACCCCCAATTCCAAAGCACTCATTACAGTCCAGCGGCCAGTACCTTTTTGGCCCGCTGCGTCCATAATCACCTCAACTAAAGGTTGTTTAGTTTCCGGGTCAATGTACTTGAAAATATTAGCCGTAATTTCAATCAAAAACGAGTTGAGTTCGTCGGTGGTATTCCATTCGGCAAAAACTTCTTGCAACTGCTTGCCGTCAAGTCCCCCAACGTTTTTGAGCAAATCGTAGGCTTCAGCAATGAGCTGCATATCACCGTACTCAATGCCGTTGTGAACCATCTTCACGTAGTGACCAGCGCCACCAGGGCCGATGAATGTGACGCAGGGGCCGTCATCTACTTGAGCCGCAATTTTAGTCAGAATCGGCTCCAATTCCTTGTAAGCTGCTCGCGTGCCACCGGGCATCATGCTAGCACCATTCAGCGCGCCTTCTTCGCCGCCGCTGATTCCCATGCCGACAAATCCCAGTCCGATCGATTCTAAGTCTTTGGTGCGGCGTTCGGTGTCGTCGTAGAGCGAGTTGCCGCCGTCAATAATCATGTCGTCGGGGTCTAGCATCGGTTTTAGCTGGTCAATTACCGCATCTACGGCTTTGCCAGCTTGTACCATAACCAAGATTCTGCGGGGGCGTTCTAGAGCTTCGACGAATTCTGTTAGAGTCTTCGTGGCTACAATGTTTTTGCCCTGGGCGCGTTTTGCCATGAACTCGTCGGTTTTGGCTGTGGTACGGTTGTACACAGCTACGGAGAAACCTCTGCTTTCGACGTTCAGCGCTAGGTTCTCGCCCATTACGGCTAAACCGATTAAACCAAAATTTTGCTTTGTCATGCTTAATAAATCGCTGGTTGTTCCCGCTTGATGATAGATTTACGAGAGAGAAAAGCGAGGCGGGGTTTAGCGCTTTCCTCTGGCTGAAATGTCAGAGAGTAGACCTATGAGGTTTAAGTGTATTTATATGCTAAAAATTGATGTTTGGTGAATCAGTAGGGTTTTTTTAAGATTTAAGGGATCTTAAAGAGAGTGGCGAGTGATAATAAGGCAGATATTAAGTCGATCGCAGTAACGATAGATACAAACTAGCCGAAATTTTGGAGAAAAGTTAGGAGACTGTCACTATGGAAGATTTACAGTATCTCGCGGCCTGGGTGAAGGAGCAACACGCTCGCGAGTATATTTTGACTTGGCTGCTGAGTCAACAGGGACTGTGGTGGTCTGATGGGGACATTTATCAGGCGGTTTTGCAAAAGTCGGGAAAGCTCTTGAAAGCTTATGTTCAAAAGAGACAAGCGGGAGAGTTCTTTGAGGGGATTTCTGAGAAGTTGGGACCCGATGATAATTGGGATGATTTGGCGGGGAGTTTGGCGCGAATTGTTGCTGTTTATCAAGAGGAATTATCGCATTTGCAAGATCACGATCGCAAGGGGGATAGGCTAAAAAAAAATTTGAATAGCAAACAGTTGACTGGGGATGCTTTGTCGCTTTTGGAGGTGCAGCAAGCTTTGCCCGATCCTTATGCAGATACGCTGACGGGGAGATAGTTAGTGGATAATTGATAGTTGATAGTTGATAGTTGACATTAGTTATGGCTTCGATCGTGTCTGGTAAATTCCCCCAAAATTCTGTAGGGGCGGGTTCACCAACCATCTCTGATAAACACAAACAATCTGATAAACCCGCCCCCACCCAACCAACAATACAAATGTACCACCCAACCCAAAATACTAATGTACCCATAATTTGTGGGATAAAATGTTCGTGTAAATCCGGGTGGGGAGAAGGGCGGGTTTATCAGATTGTTCTATCGGTGTCATAAATTGTTGGCGAACCCGCCCCTACAGGAATTCTACCCGCTAACACTAATCTCACAATATCTAAATATAGCTGCTAGCTTGACGGGTGAACATCGAGCCGTAAATTTCGTTTAATTCCATCAATTCGTCGTGAGTTCCTATTTCTGCTATTTGACCATTTTCCATCACGGCGATGCGATCGGCTATTTTTGCTAAACCTAATCTGTGACTGATCACAATCGTGGTTTTCCCGGCGGCTATTTGGCGAAAGATGCTGTAAATTTCGTGTTCTGTCTTGGGGTCGAGGGCGGCGGTTGGTTCGTCAAAAATTAGCACTTCGGCTGTAGAAAGCCGCATTAAGGCGCGGGCGATCGCGATTCTCTGCCATTGTCCCCCCGATAAGTCTACGCCGCCTTCTAATTGTTTCCCTAAAGGTGTTTCTAAACCTTGGGACAAACTCTTGACTTTTGCGCTAATTCCTGCTTCGGAAATAGCTTGATTAATTGCAGTGTCATCCGATAGGTAAATTAAGTTACCGAAGCCGACATTTTCGCGAACTGTGGTGGGAAAACGGGCGTAATCTTGCATGACTACGGCGATGCGCGATCGCACTTCTGCTATCGGGAGCGATCGCAAATCTTTGCCATTCCAGGCGATCGTACCACTTGTGGGGTCGTACAGACGGCAAAGCAGTTTTGCTAAGGTGGTTTTACCCGCGCCATTTTCACCGACAAGTGCGATCATTTCTCCAGGTTGAATAGTTAAGTTGATATTTTCGACGGTACTTTTATTACTACCTGGATAGCAGAAAGATAGATGCTTAATCTGGATACCAATTGCATATTTTGTGGCGCGGGAATCTGGCCTGCTATCTGATACTTGATTTGTGGCGCGGGCATCTTGCCTGCTATCTTCTAAAAGCGGCTGGCGAGACACCAGCCCCACAATCGGAGACTGC
>DMYK01000496.1:0-192 GCA_003483675.1 Microcoleaceae cyanobacterium UBA11344 | reverse complement strand
ATTGCCAATCAGTATTTGCAAACAGTTTTCCACTTGGACAATTAAACCAGAATAGAGTGCCAAATCGCCCAAAGTATAGCGGCCACCCAAAGCTCCCATTACTACATAAATAAACGGCAAAGCTACTCCAATTCTACTAAACATCGACCACAATAATACCACAATCGAACCCTTTTTTCGCACAAGCTGGAT
>DMYK01000335.1:9406-16701 GCA_003483675.1 Microcoleaceae cyanobacterium UBA11344 | reverse complement strand
AATACGATCGACTTGCGGGGTGCGAGAGTCTCAGATGCTGAGAGTGAAGTAGACAGAGCTCTGAGCAAAGCTGTTGAATATGGCGTGCTGTGGATAATTCACGGGAAAGGCACGGGACAGTTGCGGCGGGGTATTCACGAATTTCTGGCATCTCATCCGCAGGTTTCTCGCTTTGAGTTGGCTAGTCAAAAGGAAGGAGGTGGAGGTGTTACAGTAGCTTATCTGAATTGATTACCGGAGCCAACTGGCGTAGCATGGTGAAGTTGAAAGTTTATGGGTTTTGAAGAGGCCGATCGAACTTGAAACCGCAACTTTGAACTCGCAATTCCGTCCAGCAGTAGAGTTGCCGAAATCAAAGCTCATAGGTGTGGAGCAAGATTAACAGAGTTGCTTTTGCTATGCTGGCCACAAGCAAAAGCACCGGATACTGTTAGATATCCAGCCTGAACCTGTATTAATTTCCTATGCTGAAGCTATGCGCTCGACTGTAAAGCCCTCCGCTCCCACAAACGAAACGGGTTCGTCTCCCAACTGGGAAGAATTGACCCAAAAAGCACCAGAAGTTACCCAGTTGGACAACATTAAAGCCCAACTGGATTTAGTGCTGTTAGCTCTAGAAGCTTTGACAGGAATTGGCTCAGAGGCTATGCTGCGGGTAGCAGCCGAACTTAACTTAGAATCAATGGTGGCCGATCGGGTGGCTCTGTGGCGACTGCGCCAGTCGAACCCGCTCCGCAAAGGCCAAGGGGGACGGAAAAAGCTGGATGTGGAAGAAGCTCGATCGCTCGTGTTAATTAGCTGTCACTTAGCAAAACAGCACCAAGCTTTAATCCGCCGTGCTGTGGCTCTGCTGGAACAAATGGCAGAGCAAAATCGCGCACCTCACACCGTTGCTTTGTTGGGAGATTATATTGACAAATTTAGTAATTTTTATGCCTCGCGCATGGAAGATGCAGAAGATTTATCCGGCAAAGAATTAACTAATTTGGCTCTCAAACTCTTGATCGATTTGCTGTTTTATAGCAGCCCAAACGGCCACCGCCGCCTCTGGCTAGCTCTCCTAGACCGCGCTAAGCATTAAGGTGGAACAGGCCGGAAAGCCTGTTGCTAAAAAAGCTGGTTAAGAATGCGACAAAATATCAAATAAAACATAATTATTTCTTCTTCCTTCTTCCTTCTTCCTTTTATGGTTCTGAAACGGTACACGCCCCCCACTTGCACGCTGGAAATTACAGCCAAAAGTTCGCCCCTATCTCGCTGGGCGGGCCAACCCCTGTTGAAATCTTTAAGTTTTGAGCTGCGACTAGATGATCCGCGACTACCAGAAACCGAACACGTCACTCTCAGGGGCGATCGCACTCAACTAGAAGCCCTTCACGAAGCTGTCAGCTCCTATGTACAAAACCTGCTGCTGGAATCCCGCGTTTGGGAAAGCAGCCTCAATTCAGAAGTCAGCCATACCGTTTCCGAAGCCGACTCGCCCCAGGCCACCCGCAGCGCAGTCATGTTGGGCGAAGCCGTCAACCCCCATGAAATCGCAACTTCCCCCCCCAACACTTCTTACCTGCCGGTTCATCCCCACTTGGAACCTCGCGGCTTACTCGCCCACAACTTATTTTTAGGCTCTTTGAGTGTCGCAGAATCCGGGCCAGTAGTGCCCTTAAGCACCCTGCAACTGTTTGACTTGGCGACAGCTTTAGATGAATATGCTGCGGAGGTGATGGCACTACCCAAGCTCAAGCGATCGCCCGGAAAGCAATTTTCTGCACCTTGGCTGGGGGCGGCAGCGATGGTTGTGGCAATTGTGGGCTTGACGGTTAATTCAAGATTGCGATATCAACCCCCCAGGGAGTCACAAACAGCCTCAGCCCCCGCACAGCAAGCCATCGGCACACCGGGTAGCCCCCTTGTTGCAGCCACACCCACAGCCACACCCACAGCCACACCCACAGTCGCCTTGCCGCCCCTACCACCCCCGCCGATCGACGCGATCGCATCCGTCAGCCCCAGCTTGCCGCCGATCGCCCTCTCCTCAACTCCTGCGACTAACAAGCCCAGCCCCATTCAGCAGCCGCCCTTGCTATTTCCGCGTCACGACAGCCCATCGATCGCCCCACCTCCCTCTCAAGAGCAAGTGATCACAATTCCTGCTCCCGTAGAAGCACCAATTTCGGCCACCCAGCCTCCTCCAGTCCCCAATCGACTCCCCCCCCTGCCGCCGAGACTCGCACCCGCTGTAGCGCCACCAATGCCACCGCTACTGCCACCTTTGCTGCCACCGCTGTCTGCTTCCCGGCTGGAGAATCCCCAACCACAATCTGCTATTCCTCCCATCGGGGCGATCGTTCCCCCTGGGAGTACCGAACTGCCAACCCTTGAGGACGCTCAACCAAAAGCTGAGTCTGAAGACAGCCAGCAAGCGGCTGCGAACCAAAAAAATCGTACTTTATTTGATACTATCCCGCAGGTTTCGGAAGCTAGAGCTTATTTTGAGGAACGCTGGAAGCCCACCGAAGGTATGCAAGAAACTTTGGAGTACAGCGTGCAGATCGATGAAAAAGGGTCAATTCAAAGTATTATGCCGATGGGGAAAGCAGCAGGAGATTATATCGATCGCACTAATATGCCTTTAGTCGGCGAGCCTTTTGTTTCTGCTGTTTCTAATGGCAATAACCCCAGAATTAGAGTTGTTTTGAGACCAAATGGTCGCGTACAGACGTTTTTGGAAGGTACGAATTGAACCCTCAAAAAATCTAGTCCGAATTTGAAATTTAGGTGGCTTGTAAATGTTGAAAGAGTTCAAAATAATTGAGTTTTTAGCTGCGACTGTCGCGAGTATATTTACAATTACTCCAGTATCTGCTGCAAGTTTCTCTTTACCGGCGCGGCGAGCAGAGTTACCTGTAAAAGATATTTTGGTTCAAAATACTGGTGCCGAAGAAGTTTTTCAGCAAGGCTTAACTTTTTCGGCGCAACAAAATATGGCAGCAGCAGAAGGAGCTTTTCGCAGAGCAATTGAAATTAACCCCAATTTTGCCGAAGCTTACGCTAACTTGGGCAGCATTTTAGCTAATCAAAACAAGTTAGCAGAAGCAATTCCCTATTTTGACAATGCAATAAGGATTAAGCCTGATGTCCCAGAATTTTATTATATGAAAGGCCAAGTGCTCTATGCACAAAATAAGATGGCAGATGCTGTAGAGTCGGTGAAAAGAGCGAGGGATTTATTTAGAAAGCAAGGAAAAACTCAGGAAGCTAATACGCTTGAGCAGGTTTTGAAGGATATGGGTAGTAGGTAATATAGCCTTCTGCTGTAGCTTTTTTTCTATCCCAAATTTCTCCGATTCCATAGAAAATTACCAGGCAGCCAAAACTGAATAGAAATCTTCTATACTAGGAGTAGAAGAGGGCAGTTAGGACTCTCAGATTGCTAAAACCTTTGAACTACAAGAATCTTACTCCTGATTCCTGACTATCGACTTATTCCTCAATAATCTCCACTAAATCTTCAATCATCACATCAAAAGCTCGCGCTAATTTGTGAAGGGCGGTAAAATCAACCATTGATATGGACGATCGCCTCGCATAGGTTGTGATCGTGCTGTATACTACACCAGAACGATCGGCAACCTCTTTAAATGTCCAGCCCCTCTCGGCGGCTAGTTCTCGAACTTTGATTCTTACTAAACCCATACTTGACAAACTATTCACTTGCGTTTATAATGATAGCATCTAAAACAGCCGATCGCCTTTAAGTCTCGAAAACTCATTCCTGACGACCTATTAAGCTTAACCTGGACAGATGGTCTCTGTCTTGTACACTTACAATCGATCAATGCACTACCATGATATCAGAAAATCAGTCAAGCTCCTCGGCGATCTGCGCATCAAAAATTATTCATAAATCCACCTCGGTTGTGAATCCGCGATCGAGATTTGTCACCGAAGAAACCGTTGCACTCTTATTCAACATCTCACCCGAACAGATTTACCGGATCGAATGTTGTCACTATATGGTATATGTTCACGCCCAAGGAATCAGCCGATTTGTCAGCTACGCCGATTTCCCCCCAATTGTAGCAGTAAATCCCCCCACATCTCAAGATTTTACCGGATGGTACAAACGCTGGAATGCCCAGCAAGCACCTAAGTTTTGGACGCAATTCTATACCTACAATTTCAAAAATGCTGTTTCAGTTGACAGCTTACTTGAGTGGGGAAAATTGGTAGGTACTATTAAATCGGTAATTGCACTTTCAGCGCTACAACAGCTACGGGATGTTTACGCCCAAGAAAAAGATTTGATGGAGAATTTTTAAAGAGTTTTTAAGCGTAAGGTGCGCAGTGCACACCCTACAAAACTGACTGCCGGTGAGTGTTTCAAAGTTGACGTCAGTACCGCATACAGGAAAAAAGATGACTACTGTTACTGCAAAACGCTTTACTCTAAGTGAATATCACCGTCTCGGAGAATTGGGGTTTTTTGGGCCGGATGAGCGGGTTGAGTTGATTCGTGGAGAGATTCTTCAAATGCCGACTAAAAAAACACCTCATTCTGTTTGTAATACCCGTTTAGTTCGTATTTTAATTAGGCTACTGGGCGATCGCGCGATCGTGCGGGGACAAGAACCGATTATTTTACCTGCTGATAGTGAGCCTCAGCCGGATGTAGTTATTGCTCGAAATCGCGCTGATGATTATTTGTCTTCTCACCCAGAACCTGCTGATATTTTGTTGGTGGTTGAGATTTCTGATTCGACTTTGAGTTATGACCAAGTAAGGAAATTATCTATCTATGCTGAGGATGGTATTTCTAATTACTGGATTTTTAATTTAGTCAGCAATTGGCTGGAAGTTTATAGTGAGCCTTATCAGGAAAGTCGAGATAAGTTTGGTTATCGGTTGAAGCGAATTGTTTTGCTTAATGAGTCGGTTGTTATTCCTGGTTTTCCTGATTTGTTTCTGGATTTGTCGGGGGTGTTTCCGATGCAGCATGAAAAGGAGATTTGAGAATTAATTAAAGTAGCAGTTTTGAGGTTTTAATTAAGCGATGCAGACATCACAAACTGAACAGGAAATGGGAAGAGTGACGCTAAGCCTTTATGAGACTGATTTTTATGCTTGGACTCAGAAACAAGCGGAATTTTTGCGGGATGGAAAATGGACTCAGCTAGATTTAGTTAATTTAATTGAGGAGATTGAATCTTTGGGAAAACAGCAACGTTCTGAATTGCGAAATCGGTTGAGTATTTTGATTGGACATTTGTTGAAATGGGAATATCAATCTAATCGGCGGAGTCGCAGTTGGTTAATGACGATTCGCGTACAGCGTCGGGATACTTTGGAATTGTTGTCAGAAAATCCTAGTCTTAAGCCATATTTGAAAGAGTGTCTTCAAACAGCTTACGAAAAAGCTGTATTATTGGCAGCAGGAGAAACGAATTTGCCGCTTAAAACTTTTCCGCCAGATTGCTGTTATTCACTGGAGGAGATTTTGAGCGATCGCTTTTATCCGGGTGAAACCGCGGCGGATGATTTGATGGATTGAGGGATGGGCTTTAGGTGTAAATTTTTGTGAGTTGTGAGTAAAAATATTGAGGTGGTAGCTGTAGTAGGTGTTAAAATCATATTACCATCGGGATCATTCCTCAGTTAAAAACGTTTTGGTTTTGACTCCGGGCGATCGCGAAATGCTGCGAGATGGTTTTGTAGCTGCTAAAAGTACACCCCGGGATCGATCGATCCCCCTAGGGACACGGCATTGCCGTGTCCTGCTTCATAAATCTGGGATCCGCTGTATAATCGCGATCGCAACTTCACGCTCACCCTTTATCTTCCAATTCCCACATATTGGAAACCAGCCGCTTCTAAAACCTTCTTGTCTAAGAAATTGCGGCCGTCAATCATCACCGGATGATTCATCAACTTCGCCATTTTCTCATAGTCTAAATTGCGAAACTGCTCCCAATCAGTTACCAACACCAAAGCATCGCAACTATCAGCCAGTCTTTCGGGATCGGTTTCTACCAAAACTCCCGACAAACCGTGACGCATCCCAGTTTGAGAAACAATCGGATCGTAAGCTTTAACTTTAGCTCCCAACCGGTTCAAATTCTCGATTAAATTCAGAGAAGGAGCATCGCGCAAATCATCAGTATCTGGCTTGAAAGTCAAACCCAAAAGTCCTACAGTTTTGCCTTTGAGAATCTTCAAAACTTGCTGCAACTTTTCAATAGCAATCAATCGCTGATGTTCGTTAACTGCCACTGCCGCTTTCAGCAAATGTGCCTCGTAGCCGTAATCGTCGGCAGTGTGAACTAATGCCGAGACATCTTTGGGGAAACAAGAACCTCCCCAACCAATTCCTGCTTGCAGAAACTTGTCGCCAATCCGCGAATCTAAACCGATTCCTTTGGCGACTTGGGTAACATCTGCACCGACACGATCGCAAATATTAGCCACTTCATTGATAAAGCTAATCTTCGTCGCCAAAAAAGCATTAGCAGCGTACTTAATCATCTCCGCTGAACTGATATCAGTGATCACCACAGGCACCGGTGGTAAAGATGGATTTTCTGCAAAACTGCGATCGACAATCGGCCCGTACAATTGGATCATCATGTCCATCGCCCGTTGAGAATTGCTGCCGAGAACAATGCGATCGGGATTAAAGGTATCGAAAATAGCACAACCCTCTCGCAAAAACTCCGGGTTGCTAACCACATCAAATTGAGCAACAGTTTTTGCTACTACTTCTTCGCCTGTAGCCCCTTCGCTACTTTCAGGTTTTTGACGTTCCGCCAAACCGTCGAGTACAATTCTTCGCACCCAATCCCCCGAACCGATGGGCACCGTCGATTTATTTACTAACACTTTGTAGTCGCCGTCGAGGTGAGCACCAATTCCGCGTGCAACCGCTTCCACGTAGCGAGTATCGCTTTCTCCTGTAGGCAAAGGAGGGGTGCCCACGGCAATAAATAAAATCTCTCCATGAGCCACTCCGGCTGCCAAATCCGCAGTAAATTCTAGATTGCCCGACGCAGATGCAGAAGACATTAATTCAGAAAGTCCGGGTTCAAAAATTGGCGATTGTCCAGACTTCATTAACTTGACTTTTTCTTCGTTGTTGTCTACGCAAATCACATGATGTCCGATGTGAGCTAAACAAGTGCCGGTGACTAAGCCAACATATCCAGTACCGATGACACATACACGCATAGAAATGTCCTCAAAGTAAATAAATTAGATGGAAACGAAGGAAGTTGGGCAACGGATTTTGTAACGGATGTAACGGA
>DMYK01000335.1:3641-9349 GCA_003483675.1 Microcoleaceae cyanobacterium UBA11344 | reverse complement strand
TAGGGCAACCACGGGGGGTTGGCCCCTACTGTTTGTTTCCCTCGATGCGATCGCGAAAATCTTTCACAGTCAACTCCAAACCTTGATCCAGGGGAATAGTCGGCTCCCACCCTAACCAAGTTTTAGCACGAGTAATATCCGGTTGTCGCTGTTTTGGGTCATCTTCTGGCAGCGGTTTAAAGATAATTTCCGCCCCTGGGTTAATCATGTTTTGAATTTTCTGTGCCAATTCTAAGATAGTATATTCGCCGGGATTCCCCAAATTCATCGGCCCGATGTGGTCGCTATTCATCAAGCGAATAAATCCTTCGACTAAATCGGAAACGTAGCAGAAACTGCGGGTTTGGGAACCGTCGCCGTACACAGTCAGCGGTTCGTTTCGCAAAGCTTGCACAATAAAATTGCTCACAACTCTGCCATCATTTTCTAACATCCGGGGGCCATAGGTATTGAAAATTCGCACAACTCGAATGTCTACACCATTTTGCCGATGGTAGTCAAAAGATAGGGTTTCAGCTACTCGCTTCCCCTCGTCGTAACAACTGCGAATACCAATACAATTAACGCTGCCACGATATTCTTCTGTTTGGGGATGCACATCAGGATCTCCGTACACTTCGGAAGTGGAAGCGAGAAAGAATCTTGCTTTTACCCGTTTGGCTAATCCCAACATATGCATCGTGCCGATGACATTTGTTTTAATTGTCTTGACAGGATTGTACTGATAGTGTATGGGGGAAGCGGGACAGGCAAGGTGGTAAATCTGATCTACTTCTAACCGAATCGGTTCGGTGATGTCGTGGCGGATTAGCTCAAAGTACGGGTTGTCCATCCATTTGAGGATATTGCGTTTAGTCCCGGTGTAGAAATTATCCAAGCAGACTACTTCCTGTCCTTGGGCCATTAGTCGATCGATTAGGTGGGAACCGATGAAACCCGCACCGCCTGTGACTAAAATTCTCATGGTGGAAACTGCCGTTCTGTTTAGGTGGTAGGACTATGGTACAAAAATTCAGTCGATCGAGTGAAACTTGCTAATAGGATAACAAATTGCGATCGCCAATGTAAACACTTATTGTTAATATTAATGAAATGTTTGATGCTGTTGGCATTTTCAGATACATTAAAGTTAGGGCGATCGATCTTGTATCTCAGCTAGCAATGATTATTTAAGGTTCGATATTTCCGCACAAATACTCTTGACAATTCCGTTTTGAGTTAATAGTTATTGGTTGTTTGTTATTTGTGATTGGTGATGCGATCGCTTCTATGTTGAGTTATATAAAGAGATATGACGCGCGTCGAGGCGAGAAACCGGGTTTCTTCGTAGATCTAGTTGAGAAAGCAAATATTTTTCAGAGAAACCCGGTTTCTTTGGCCTTAGTCGCGATGAACCAACTGCGAAGACGGCAATTAGAATTATACAGTATCGCTATCCGATCGCGCTGGAATCTCAGCAGCAGTTAAAGTCACGATTATTCTGAAGAAGACTTTGGGTATTCCTGAAGTATAAATGTCTGTTGACTGCCTTTAAGATTCTGTTTCATCACCCGAAGCAGACGATTCTCCATCGGCTGTGTATCTTGAGTGAAAAAGTCGTGGAGTACCTGCACTTTACCTGCATAATCTCGATCGGCTTTACAAATTACAATTCCTGCGTGATTTGAGGTTGTAGAGTGGAGATTGATGAAATCTTGACGATTTTCTGTAATGACTACACGCCCTGCATTTGTCGCGTACATCAAGACTTCATCATCGGGAATTTTTTGATTGGCTTGTCCGGCTTCATAGGATGTCAACACATCATAACCGCGCGATCGCAGTAAATCGACCATTGCGATCGGGAAGTTTTCATTCGAGTAAAACTTTAGCATTTTTAGTTACTCATTTTCAGCAAGCCACAGCTCGATTTCTTCTCGGTTGCTTTCGTAATAGTTCGTCACCGCTTGCAAATCTTGAAGGGTGAGTCCTGGATAATTATAGAGAAGTTCGGCTTCAGTTGCGCCCTGTTGTTGATAAGCAACAATCGTCCAGACGGGAATTCGGGTATCGCGAATTCGGGCTGCACCGCCACAAATTCCTGGAGTTTTGTGAATGGGATGCTGAAGTGTTTGGACGAATTTCAGGGTTTGTGCAAGCAAGTCATCAGGCAGTGTTTCAATGGTTTGGAGAAGTTGTTCTTTGATGGTCATAATCGATCGCCAAAATCTAAAATAGTTGTGGGCTTTTTAGTTGGTTCTAGAAGTTGCCAAAGCAATTCTGGCAATCGATTTTGCAGAGGTTTTAGACGTTGAGCCAGTTCGTCGGGAATTGGAAGGGTAATTGTTGCCATTTTTTTTAGTCACTGACGCTCTGATTTAATCGTAGCACAAGAGACGACGGCAATTAGAATTATACAGTATCGCTATCCGATAGCGCTGGAATCTCAGCAGCAGTTAAAGTCACGATTTTACCGTCACGCCAGATAGTAATTGATTGTCCTAGTCTGCGGTGTTTCTCAATTGCTGCGGCGATGGCTGCTTTCACACCTGCGTCAATGCGATCGGATAACTTGACAAGTTTTTGTTCAGTCATTTTACTAATTTATAATGCGATTCCAAGTTTCACTGTCAGAGATGAGGGTTCCGTCTTCTGCACTACCTTCAGCAATTAGTCGGATAGTATCTCTAGAATTATCATAGACTATCCAGCGATCGCACAATGGCAAATATAATGAAGTTAAGTTTCTGCGTCCGCGATCGTATTATTTTAAGCTATAATTAATTACCAGTTGTTTTTTCATTGGTTTTACGTTAGGATATCGTTTAGCTAAAAGGAGAATATTCTGTCAACCAACCGCGAGTATTATATACCAGAATTCTCTCTTACACAGCAAACAATACAGGGAGAGGATATCCCCTTACCAGATCCCGAAGCAGAAGGACGACCCCATACAACACTTGGAAAAAGAGATGGAAGTGATAATATTTGTTACCGCCAGTCAGCAACCTTTCCCTCATCAACTTGGCCGAAAGCTAATGGCTGTGATGTGCCCTGGGGTAGAGTAGATTGGACGGATCATAATCGACCCTCAGACCATTCCAACCCGCATATCCACGAATTCCGCTACAATTGGGAACAGAAAAGATGGGAATGTGGGGCGCAACAATTTTGGTGGTATCGCAGAGATGTTGATTAACTAAAGGAGAAATTATGGATGCTTGTTTTGAAATATTACTTTCGACAAGACAAACTCTTGATTATTTAGAATTTCATCAGGAAACTTTTACTTGGGGTGGCGTAGAATATCCCCAAGGTGAAAAGTATTACGTTTGGGGCAAATATATAAAATTAGTAGAGCGGGAAATTCCAGCCCATATAATCAAGCGTTTACCCCCCGTTTACGGAAATCTGCAATGGGTGAATTTTTCGTTGCAAGGGAAAGGATTGGACTTGTTAGAATCCGAGGTAAATGGTTCAGAGATAGATTGGGAAGGCAAAAGTTTTGATGATTTTCTCAAGTTGATTCTGACTGAACAACCTCAATGGGTTGTGGTATTTGAATGGCACTGCGATCGCATAGATAGTCTATACGAACAAAATGTTAGTGAGTGCATTGGTCAGATTAAAAATAATTTGAAATGGGAGAATAATAGAGAGGGATTTCTCGTACTATCTGTCCCAGAAAATGAGATTTACTCATCGATGTCTGTCGGTGGTGTCGCACAAACCTGCCAGGGGTTTCAACCCCTGGCTAATAGCGAAAGTCGGTTGAAACCGACTGAAAAGCTGAGATAAAAATCAAAAACTCTTTAGTCCTCTTTAGAGGACTTTCGCTATGAGACAGGGGTTTCAACCCCGGTTGGACTATGAAGCTAACCGAGGTTTCTGGACACTCGCACAACCAAATAAACCGGGTTTTTTCCCGAATCTTCGCACTGTAACAAAGTATCTCACAAAAACCCGGTTTCTTTATGAACGCTACCGACTACCAATCAGTTGAATAGTGGCTAAATTTTAGTTAGAGTTGTTGTCGTCGAGGTCTAGATTTTCTATTGGCAATTCTGAATCTGGTGAGGTCGGTATTTGCACCTTGACAACAATTACTATTTGATTTTTATCAATACTTATATTACTTATATTAACTATACTCTTGTCAGGTAATAAATCTTTGACTGGGAATTTAGCAGACGACTGAGTTTTATATCCAGCATCCTCAAGCCATTCAGCAATATTTCTCCAGTTTTCGATCTTTTCAATCCCTTTACCCACAAAGCCTTTAACGTATTTATAAATAGAGGCACACAAGTCAGTTTCAACACCTTTGGGGGTTTTTTGCAGCTTTTCGGCGATTTCAGCGGGACTGTTGCCACAAAGCAACCCCCGCAGGTGCAGCTTTTCAACGGGGGTGAGAGGTTTTCCCTTAACGGCGGCCAAGTCTGCGTACAGAGTTTTTAGGTCCCAGTGGCTTTCTGCTTCGACGAAGCGATCGTTTGTGGATGCCATCGGTTACATGGTTAAAAATTCCTGATGTAATCCTAACATAATTCCTGATGCATATCAGGTTATTTCCAGCTTTATTTAGCATATTGTAAGTAAATGTTAAGCGCAAATGATGCAAGTTACAAGTCAAAAAGTTTGTGGTAGGGCTTTTGAGCCGTCACTGACTACAGTTAGCGACCCGACAGGGGAAGAAAGCTGAAGTTGGGTAAATCTCTCACTTTGACTCTAGTTTCGGGTACTGCTGGTAATTTTTTTAATTTATTTTCTGGGTTTTGCATAATTTTGTGGATGTGGCCCTGATATATAAACAGGAGGTTGTAGCAGGCCTTCTTGGGAAGCAGTGCGATCGCTGCGAAAGCTTTGCTATGCAGGACTTTTGCTTACATCGCAAATCCCTGACTTCGCATAAAAGTTAGGGCGATCGTCCGATCTGAAAATACAGGCTAGCAAGTCATTTTTTCAGAGATGGAGAAAGACTTTTAGCTCGAATAAGCATAAATCTAGTATTCACACTGAGATTGCAACATGAACATTAATGGAACGTTGGCTGACGATACTCTCGATGGCACCCCCGATGCAGACGCAATATTTGGACAACAAGGCTCTGATGTAGTGTTTGGCCGTGATGGGGATGACTTAATCTATGGCAACTTAGGAGACGACAAGCTATACGGTAACGAAGGTAATGATACTGTGTACGGCGGTAAAGGCAACGATACTGTGTACGGCGGCAAAGGAGAGGATCAACTCTTTGGCGACTCTGACGATGACTTGCTACACGGCGGCGAGAGTAACGATACCGTGAACGGGGGCAAAGGTAACGATACTATCCAAGGGGGCAAAGGTAATGACAGCCTGTCAGGCGACTTGGGGGATGACATTCTCTATGGCGACCAGGGATCTGATACTTTAACTGGGGGGAGTGGTAATGACACTTTTTTTATCGGTAAAAATACTGGGGGTTCTCAGTTTTCGGATGGGGACTCGATCGTTGATTATACAGAGGGTGAGGATGTAATTAAGTTAAACAACGATGTTGCCTTTGATGACTTGAAGATTTATGTGGGCACAGGAATTAATGCTGGCTACACGATTATTCAGGATCAGGTGACAGGCGATTATTTGGCAGTTTTGCAGGGTGAGAAAAACTTGACTATTGCTGATGCTAGCGGGGTTAAGACTGTGACGCCGACGCCTGTTGTTACAACTCCGACGCCTGTTATCAC
>DMYK01000335.1:2718-3519 GCA_003483675.1 Microcoleaceae cyanobacterium UBA11344 | reverse complement strand
ACAACTCCGACGCCTGTTGTTACGACTCCGACGCCTGTTGTTACAACTCCGACACCTGTTGTCACAACTCCGACGCCTGTGGTTACGACTCCGACGCCTGTGGTGACAACTCCGACGCCTGTTGTTACGACTCCGACGCCTGTGGTAACAACTCCGACGCCTGTTGTTACAACTCCGACGCCTGTAGTCACAACTCCGACGCCTGTGGTAACACCAGCAGGCAGCTTGCAATTTAGTGCTGCCATCTACAATGTCAACGAAGATGGCACACCAGTCACCGCTGTGACTGTTACCCGCACAGGTAGTGATGGGGCGGTTAGTGCTGTTGTTAGCCTCTCTGACGGTACAGCTAAATTTAGCTCTGGCGACTACAGCACCACTCCCACAACCGTTAATTTTGCTGCGGGAGACACTGCACCCAAAACGATTCAGGTTCCCATCCTCAACGATACTGCCTATGACCCTAATGAAACCCTAACTCTGACCTTAAAAAACCCTACTGGTGGAGCAACCATAGGAACCCAGAGTAACGCAACTTTGGAAATAGTCGATAATGATACGCAACCGGAATGGCTGTCTACTATTAATTTCCATCGCACCGCGGCCAAGCTGCCCCTCGTCCGAGAAAACCCGATTGTGGAAGTGGGCGCTGTCGCACACTCCAAATATATGGTGAAAAGCGGCATCGGCAGTACGCACTATGAAGGCCCAGGGAACCAGTGGTACACGCCTGAAGGCGCGAAAGCTGGTGCGTCAGGCAATGTATCGTCGGGTTATGGTCTCAACACTACTGATGTAGAC
>DMYK01000335.1:0-2680 GCA_003483675.1 Microcoleaceae cyanobacterium UBA11344 | reverse complement strand
GAAGTCGGCTATGGTGCTTATCGGGAAGCGGACGGGACTTTTGCTTCCGGTGCCACGCTTGTGCTTCAAGGTGAATACGGCAGCCTCCCCTCATCAGTGCAGTTTCCCATTACCTGGCCAGGCGACGGTCAAACCATTCCAGCTTCCATACGCGATTATGGAGGAGGAGAGTGGCCCGATCCGCTAACAAGTACAGGCAACCCCTCGTACATTGCTCCTTCGGGTTTACCATTGCTTTTGCAGTTAGGAATTGGAGGTGTTACTCCTAATGTTACTGCTCACTCATTCTCGCGGGGCGGCACACCACTTGAGCACGCGGTGTTTGATGAAACTAATTACATCAATCCCAAGAATGGGGTTCTCGAAGCTTACGGGCCGGGGTCTTCAGCCAAGGACGATCAGGATGTGGGACGCTCTGGGCTCGACTCACAAGACACGGTATTATTGGTTCCGCGCGATCCGTTGCTGCCTGGGGAGACTTATACTGCCTCCATTACAGCCAACGGTAAAGCTTACACCTGGTCGTTTACTGTCGGCCCCAAAGTAGCCATTGTCGGGACTGCGGGGAATGACAAGTTCTCCGGGGACGAACTGAATGACACCATTAGCGGTTTAGCTGGCAACGACTCACTGCACGGAGGGGATGGCAATGATTCCCTGCTGGGTGGCGATGGGAATAATTACCTATGGGGTGATGCTGGCGATGATACCCTGCTGGGTGGTGCTGGCAATGATGAACTTCAGGGTGGCGATGGCAATGATTCCATCAACGGAGGCGATGGGAATGACAGTCTCTATGGTGATGCTGGCAATGATACCTTAATTGACGGTGCTGGCAATGACAGACTTCAGGGTGGCGATGGTAATGATACGTTTGTCTTTGGCCCGGCCAGCGGTAATGATTTCATCGGTGATTTTATAGTCGCTGATGACAAAATCCAGATAGCTGCTGGCCTTGGTTTTAACAATGGGGCAGATGTTTACAATGCACCCGGAAACATATTGAATGGAATTAATAATGTTGCCGGAGGGTTTTTCTCTGACATCATTCTCAGTTCTGGAAACCAGATCAGAGTGTTGCATAATGCTCCCCTGACTGCCGCGAATTTCATCATCCTCTAATCTAGTCACCAGACAAGTTTAGAATAAGAGCGATCGCCCTTAATCTCCAAAAGAGCGATCGCCTCCCATTCATCCAAAGTAATCTTCCATGATTTAATTAAAATATCGAACTATTTTTTGCTATAAAATAAAAGGCTTCCTCAAAAATACAAGTGACAAATAACATACCTAGATTACTTCCAGGTGAAAGCACAGTCGGACAATTTGGCGACTTGAACAAAATTCGCCGCACAGGAGACAACCTTACACCCCACCATATTCCATCCGATGCTTATATGAAACAAATAGGAATATCTGGTTACACTAGAAATAAGGGTATTGCTATCTTGATGGAACAGCCATATCCAGGAAGGGGTGGCCGTCATCGGCGCACACAATCCTATGGACAAAGACCAGACTTTAGTCTATCACCCCGGCAAACTCTAGCTCGTGCGGTGTGGGATGTGCGATCGATTTATCGCCAAGATCGGCTGTATACACCACAAATTAGGCGGAATTTACAACAAGTCATCAAACAAAACAAGCTGGTATGGTCGGGTACTTTTGATAAAGTGGGAGACATAAGATGAACGTTACTCAATTAATACAAACATTAAATGCTAATAAATTCATGCGCTCTGATGAGGAAGTAATGAGTTTTGAATACACTTTAGCCGAACTTGCCCTACATCGTAACACCGAATATTTGCCAACACTTTATCTAGTTTTCGATGACAGATGCGAACAACATGAAGTCATGTATGGTCTGATTCATTTTGTGGAGTCTTTTGAGATAAAAGACCAGTTGCAAGCGTTTATTGATAGCATAGACCGGATGATTGTGAATGCTAAAGAATGGACAATGATTCTACTTTATGGAATTCTCAATCAGGATTTAGCCCGGAGTTTATATAGCCAGATGTTACATTCTACCAATTCTAAAAATCGGGATTTATGTACGCATTTGCTGCGCGAAATAGTGGCTAATGAATCCCCTCCTTTATCTTCCCATGCTGAGTCAGTTATTTCCGGCGTAATTGCGATCGACATTAATATTGATGAAATTCAGAGGGATCTGTCGAGCTTTCTTAAACTCATCCAAGACGGTAATATCTTGGTACTCTTGCAAGACGATCGGCCAATAGCCGAAATTAAACCTATCAAATAAAGCCTCTCGCCATTAGAAAGGAGCGATGAAGATGAATAACTATAGCAATTTTACAATCCAACTAGAACAACCTAATTGCGAAAAATATGCTGACCCACCAGATGACTCATTAGGAGAACTTTCGCATTTTGAATTAGGTCTGAAACTATTTTGCTTTGAATGCGACTATCTAGTATCAATAGAAATCGGTGAAGAAAAACTAAACGTTTTTTTAGACCCCGATATTTGTATGCTCCTAGAAGATGAACTCCCCAAAAAACTTAGTGAGTTATCCCAAGGGAAACCCATCAAAATAGAATTTGTTGAAAGTGTTTGTCTTACTCTTGAATTGCAGCCCTTAACCAACGATAAAATTAGCTGTAATTTCAAAGAATTTGGATATTTATCTCCAAACCAGTTTACCCTAAAATC
>DMYK01000373.1:1626-3258 GCA_003483675.1 Microcoleaceae cyanobacterium UBA11344 | reverse complement strand
GCTGATTTTCATTATAGGAGAGTCTCTGGAGCAAAAAAGGAGTGAAAACCCCCAAGAGATTTGAGATTGGGCTGTATATGAGTGCTCCGTATCCTTTGTGTAGAGTGGAAAAATATATTAGACAGACTATCATTGAAAATTCGCCCACAGGCGAGGTGTTTCTGTTCCCCAAGCTTTGCCCAGAGTCAGCCGTGTTCCGACAAACCTGCGATCTACTATGCCCTTTTACCCGCCCTTTTACTCCTCAGCCTTAGAACAAGCGATCGACCACTACCCCCTAACTGCCGGGCCCGAAACTTCTCTAGCAGTGGCGATCGGGCTGATGAGCCAATTGCACAACAGTTGTCCCTTACCCAAGAGGCTTTTACCCTCTGAACGCTTTGGGATGAACGAAGCGCCCCCACCAGACCAAGTACGGGCCCGCTGTGTCCTAGTGGTGCAGAACCAGCAGATGATCGCCACAGGTAATGTATCAGAAAACCCCAGCCGTGGGCTGCTGATCGGAATATTAACTCCCGCCGACTTAGTTCGGCTGATCGCTTCTGGCAAAATAGACACTCACCAAAAAGTAGCCCTACACAAAATACCGATTTCCGAAGTGATGTCCCCGGTGTCGGTATCCCTGACAGAATCCGACGACCAAGACGTGTTCGCCGCTTTATCCTTATTTCGCCAGCACGGAATTCGCTATTTGCCGATCGTCAATCAATTGGGCCACTTGGTAGGAGTGCTGACGCGGGAAAGAATTCGCCAAGTATTGCAACCCTCAAACATTCTCAAATTGCGGCGAGTCGCAGAATTGATGACTACACCAATTACAGCGCCCCACACCGCCACGCTCAAAAACATAGCGCAACTGATGTCAGAGCATCAAGTCAGTTGCGTAGTCATTACCAAAAACAAAGATGTAACAATGGAGAAGCTCAAAAATGATCATACCTCCATTTTTCACTATTCTTTTCAGCAACCCCAGGGGATTATTACCGAATACAACATCGTGCAGGCGCTGTTTATGGAAATAGATTTCGAGCAAACCCCAGCTTTAAAAGTAACGAGAACTCCCTTGCAATTTCTCAAACCTGCTGATTCGCTGTGGACGGCTCACAAACAAATGCAGCAGCAACAAGTGCAGCGGTTGGTTGTGTGCGGGGGGCGCGGAGAAATGTTGGGAATTATTACTCAAATCAGCTTGCTCAGAGTCCTCGACCCGACGGAAATGTACCGAGTTGTCAAACAGTTGCAACAGTCGGTTTATCAACTCCAAGCCGAAAAAGTGGAACTGCTACAAAGCCGCAATACCAAACTGGAACAGCAGGTGTGGGAACGGACGGCAAAACTGAACGAACAGGCCCAGCGCGATCGGCTGTTGACTCAAATTGCCTTGCGGATTCACCAATCTTTAAACCTCGAAGAAATTCTCAACGCCAGCGTCGATGAAGTCCGGCAAGTTTTAGAAGCTGACCGGGTAGCAATCCTGCGTTTGGAGTCTAGCAATTCCGGCATTGTAGTAGCAGAATCTGTCGCCGAAAATTGGTCTTCTATCTTGGGAGAAATCTTCGCCGACACTATTTGGCAAGAATCGGACTCAGGGGTTGAACAGCAAATTTATGCCGTTCCCGACATTGACGAAGC
>DMYK01000373.1:1011-1586 GCA_003483675.1 Microcoleaceae cyanobacterium UBA11344 | reverse complement strand
CCAATTTTGCAAGACGGTAATTTGTGGGGGATGATGTGCGTCCACCAATGTTCGCAATCGCGGCAGTGGCAGCCTTCAGAAGTCGATTTGCTGCTGCAACTGGCAACTCAGATCGCGATCGCCATTCAGCAAGCACAGCTTTACCAGCAGGTGCAAAACCTCAACACAGACCTCGAACGCCAAGTCCAAGAACGTACAGCCCAATTGCAGCAAAAAGTCCAGGAACTCCAGCAGCTAAATATCCTCAAAGATGAATTTCTCAGCACAGTTTCTCACGAACTGCGGACGCCTTTAGCTAATATGAAAATGGCTATTCATATGCTACAAATTTCTCCTACTAAAGAGCGACACCAGGTTTATTTAGAAATTTTGCAAACAGAATGTACTAGAGAAACCGATCTGATTAATGCTCTCCTCGATTTGCAGCGACTCGAAGCAGCAGCTTGTCCGATCGATCGGGAACCTGTCAACTTAGAAGTCTGGTTGCCTACTATTATCGAACCATTCTATACCCGCGCCCAAAACCGCCAGCAGCACCTGCGAGTTGAGTGCGATCGCCACCTCCCCACTATCAG
>DMYK01000373.1:0-914 GCA_003483675.1 Microcoleaceae cyanobacterium UBA11344 | reverse complement strand
GTGCTTCTCCTACTGAAATTAAATTTACATTCAGCAATGAATCGGAAATTCCTCAATCGGAATTGCCTCGGATTTTCGAGAAGTTTTATCGCGTTCCCAATGCCGATCCTTGGAAACAAGGCGGCACTGGTTTGGGTTTAGCTTTAGCCCAGAAACTTGTCGAACAATTGGAGGGGAAAATAGAGGTTGAAAGCGGTAATGGCAAAACTACTTTTACTGTCACATTTCCTATTCAGCAGGATGAGGAATTGGTAAATTGAATTTCCTTCAGAAGGAACAGCGTCACTCAAGATGTAGAAGATATTTCGGTTAATTAACTATCATCTTGCCAGGGCGGGTTTACTGGATCTATCACTTGTATTAGAAATTTTGGTGAACCCGCCTCTACATAAATTAGGTCTAGGTTTATTGGCGATCGCCCATTTCATTCCCGGCTTTTTTTTCTCTAAGTTTCAACAAGATTTCTGCATGAACTTCGCGGGTAATCGGATAGAAATATGCTAAAATCATGCCGCAAATTAAAGCAATTGTGGGCAGTGGTCCGATCGCAACTCGAATCGCAAACAGTGCAGAATCCGGCTGTATGGGCGGTTGCTGTCCCGGAACCGTGGGGAGAAATCCAGCTCTTTCTAATGCTTGTCCTACAAACCACAAACCCAGCGCCAAACCAATTTTTTGCAGCAACACCATAAACGAATAGAACACACCTTCGCGTCTTTGTCCAGTTTGAAGTTCGTCGAGTTCGATCACATCCGGTATCATCGACCAAGGTACTAAATAAGCAGTGGAAACTCCCACACCAGCCATGACTGCTAATAGGTACATCTGCAATACTTGTCCTGGTTGCAAGAAAAACAGTCCGGCTTGGACGATAATCCATAAACTCATGCCCATAAAATATACGGCTTTTTTGC
>DMYK01000195.1:1351-13325 GCA_003483675.1 Microcoleaceae cyanobacterium UBA11344 | reverse complement strand
CTTGAACTGTCGGCTTTGAGCGGAGGATTTGCGTAAAAAAACCCGGTTTCTGACTACCAAGGGCGATCGCAAACCTCCTGTTCTACCAGCAAAACCTTATATAAAAGGATGTTTTGTAGTAATCTAATACAATAGACATCGCAAGAATTGCAAGCTTTGAACAGGCAAGATGCCTGTTCCACAATAAATATGGTCGATGTCTAATGATTCCCCAAAACTTTTTAAGAAATCTAGCCACCAATTTAGGTATTTCCGACAACGAATTTGAGGCACTCTCCAGAGCCATCCAAGGCGAACCGATGGATGCGATCGCACAAGAACTCGGTGTCAGCAAAGAAGCGCTTCAGAAAAGACTCGGTGAGGTTTACAAAAAATTTCAAATTGTGGGCCGAGGGCCCGGAAAGCTGGCTAGATTACAACAAATCCTCATTTCACAGTATCAACAGCAAGTCGCTAACTTTAGTAATGGTACAGCCAGCGATGGGATTTCTGTTAAAAATGACACGGCACACTCTAGCGTCAGTGCTGACACTACCCCGCCCATCAGCGAAGTTATTCCCTCAGAGACAGCGGCGAAAACACACCCCCGGATCGATTGGGGTGAAGCGCCCGATGTCCCTATTTTCTACGATCGCAGTGCTGAACTTGCCACTTTAAAGCAATGGATAGTCAACGATGGTTGTCGATTAGTTACACTACTGGGAATGGGAGGAATTGGCAAAACTGCATTGGCCCTCACCACACTACAACAAATTCAGGGTGAGTTTGATTATTGCATTTGGCGATCGCTCAAAGAACGCCCGCCCATGTCAAATATCTTATTCGATTTAATTCAATCCTTGTCTCCCCAGCCAGAAACCCACTTACCAGAGAATACGGAAAAGAGAATCTCTTTATTGCTCAAATACCTACGTTCCTCACGGTGTTTGTTAGTATTCGATGAACTTGATAGCATCCTCCTTCAGGGCGATCGCTATCAACCAGGATACGAAAATTATGCAGACTTATTCCAACGAATAGTAACATCCCGCCATCAAAGTTGTTTGCTACTCACCAGTTGGCATCAACCCCTAGAACTTAATTCGCTCGTAGAAGAAACTTCACATATTAAAGTATTACAACTAAATGGCTTAGACGAGCAAAGCGCTCTAAAAATTCTCTATTCAGCCAAAAGGTTTTCTAGTAGTACCGAAAACAAGTCATTTTCAGAAATGAGCCAATTATACGGTGGCAATCCCTTACTTTTAAAGATTGTCACCGCTAACTTTGCTGACTTATTTTCAGGGAATATCACCCAATTTATCCAGCAGACAACCTTAGTTATACAGCCGATTCTGCGAGATTTTTTGCAAAAAACTAGCGCTGATTTATCAGATACAGAAATTTACCTAATCGGTTGCTTAGCCTTGAGAAGTAAACCCGTCAGCACCAATGATTTGAAATCAAAAATAGCCTTTGCTGGAGAAATATCTGACTTGCAACCAGTTTTAGAATCACTCATCAAACAAGCATTTTTACTAAAAATTATTGAAGCGGCAGAAGATAGTTTTACCCTAAATCCAGAAATAAAAAAATACATAATTCATCAATTGATTGCCAAATACCTCAATCAACTGGGTCATAAAAAGTATTTATCAGGAGAGTTCCAAACTGCCAAAGCTTACTTAACCCAAGCCATCAGATTTAATCCTGACTTAGCCGCATCTCACTATAACTTAGGAGCTACTTACGAACAGTTGCAAGATTTATCTACGGCACGAATTCACTATCAAATCGCCGCCGGATTTAACAACCGAGGTGCTTATGCAGCTATTAGTAATTTAGCACGTTTGGAAATTATATCGGGAAATGTGGAGACAGCAATTAACCTGATATTGCCGATTTTAGAGAAAGTCAAAGACGATCTGGTTCTAGCGGCTTTGCACAAAAACCTGGGGTGGGCTTACTTCCTGCAAAATCGCTATAACGATGCTGAGTTACAGCTTTTAAAATCGATCGAACTCAATCATCTTCACCCAGCGACTTATTATATTTTGGCACAAGTGAAAGAGGCTCAAGGCAAGATCCAAGAAGCATTAGTTGATTACGATCGTTTTTTGAAGTGCGATCGCGGCGATCGGAAACCTCAAGGAGCTCATTGGAGACTGCCAGAATTAGATATTTGGAAAATCACAGCACGCCAGCGCTTGAATTATCCCCATAATTCGCAGTCTCCAAAATTAGAGATTTAGTTCGCGATCGCATCAATACCAAAGAAACCGGGTTTTTTACCGGGATTAAAGGCTCAAATCCAGTATTTTCGTAAAAAAACCCGGTTTCTAGGTGCCCATGCGTCCAGGATTAGATGACTAGCGAAGGTTAGGTGGAACAATAGGACCGTCATCTTCATCCTCACCTTTTTTGGTTTGAGGCTGAAAAATCTCTCCTAGCGAGGGATAGGATAGGACTTGATAAAATGCTGTCATTGCTCGTTTCTCCGTTAAGGCGAATCAGAAATTTTGGGAGAAGCGAGTTGGCCAACTGCGCTTTTCTATTAACCAGGGCCAAGTCGAAAAATTATGCAGGTTTTTGGGGGGAAATGAAAAAATTTTTGGTGAGAAAGCCGGTTTCTCACCAAAATAGTGCGTTACAGCCCGCCGAAACGATCGAAAACCGGGTTTCTTCCCAGACGCAGGGGTAGTCAGAAACCGGCTTTTTCACGAACAGTCCAGGAATGCTTGAGTTATATCGTTTCCGGTTGCATCGGAATGATTTAACCACAGAGAACGCAGAGAACACAGAGGGAGATAAGAGAGATGAATAATTCCGATGCTACCGGCTTTGATATTACCGCAAGCCGGAACAGGTGAAAGCGGCCCAGTCGGAGGGGTGAGAGAAGGGAAGAGGTTTCTCGATCGCATCTTTGAATTGCTTCTTCGTTCTCAGGAGACTTTCTGCTACCTTTTTGTGTTGCTTGTATTGGTCATACCAGTTTATATAAGTTTCACTGCCTTTGACTTCGCGATCGCGACACTCTTTAGCTGCTTTTCTTGCTTTTTCGGCCGCCTTAAATTTACTCTCAAGTAATGGTATTAGCTGCTGCTGGTATTCACTGAGTGCTTGACCGCTGAGCGATCGCAACTTTTCTTGGGCTTGTTGCAGAGAGACAATGCGACTTTTTCCTTGCTGTCGGTATTGGTGGTAAAAAATAGAAAATAGTGCGGTTGCTAAATCGTCAACAGCCCAAAGGGTAGCGATAACACTTCTCGCACCAGCACATAAGAAACCAGTGGAAAGAGTCAGAACATCATCTGTTATTTCAGTTAAACCAAGATTTGTTTCACAGCAAGAAAGGAAAACATCCTCCAAATTGGGGAACCTCCAAGCCGGAGTTAAGAGTTGCCCAAGGGTAATCGATCCATCACCTAAAAATAGCTTTGATTCTAAAGGATTATCAAAGCGAGATTGGGCATGATGACTAGAATGAAGACCGGAAACTTGCTCTACCAAGCGCCGATAATTACTGACAGTTGCTTGACTGCGACCGCGCAGCCGTCGTTCTTCAGGAATGCTATATATTTGAGCGAGTTGAGAACATTCAAAACTCACGCAAGGTAGGTCTTCTGTCGCATCTTCCACCGTTCCGTACCTCAGTTGAACGTTGGTTTGAGGGCGTTTATGACAAAATTCTAAAACTTGGCAACTTGGAGCATAGCGTATTAGAAATCTATCTCCTAGGTATTGGTCATTATCAATAGGTAAAGCGCTAAATGGAATTGAATGTAGGTAAAGATGAGGTATTACAATCAGTTCTTCAATACCGCTGAGGTGGTGTTCGATTAGTTGTTTCAAATCGAGAGACTTTGCTAATTGAGACAGAGTTGATTGCAGAGAGTTTTCCCATTCCGCTTTATTCTGCACGTAGGGAAGTAACCAGCGCTCGAAAATCCAGGTTTGCAACCCTTTGTCTTGCTCTAAACAAGTATGACAAGTAATTCGATCGCGTTTGATGACAAAGATGTGAGTATTTTGGTAAGTTGTGTAAAAACTCAGGATAGCTGTTGTTTGATAATCAATCAATTGCTGAATATGAGCTAAATTAGGAGCTGCGACTTTCATTTCTCCGGCCAACACAGGATCTAAGCGCCTGAGTTGTTCCCAAACTTGTTGTTTCTGAGCTTCTAATTGAGCGATCGATTCATTAATAGCAGCCAGAGCAGCACGGGAACGAGTGCTAATTTTAACCGTCGCGAATTCTTGCTGACTTTTAGATAACTGAGGATAGCGGTAAGAGTCTATTTGTTGTTGCAAACTGTCATACTGCTGCAAATAAGTTTGAATTTCAGGAGAAATTGATTCAGTTGAGTAAAGGTCATTGCTTGCCATGAAATCTACGAGGCGTTGGGAGCGCCCTCTCTCTACATATTCAATGGCTTTATCTAACTGTTTATTGTTGACGCAAGCCTGTATTGTATTAGCGTATACCAGAAAAGATGACTCTAAAATTTCCTGCCGCCGCTGTTCGCTAACAATCCAAGAACGGCTAGTTTCTACCGCTTCAATAGCTTGACTGTTAGCTTCAATAGCTTTATCCCACTGTTCAGTTGTGAAAGCAATATTTCCGAGGCTTCTTCCTACTCGCAAACAATCGCTGGGAAAGGCTGCGGGAGTGTAAATTTCCAAAGCTAATTTAAAATGAGCAATAGCTTTTTCAGTTTCTCCTAGCTTTTCATAAGCCACTCCTAAATCGTTTATAACCATAGCCCAATTTTCAGGTAAGGCTTCGCGAGTATTTACTTGTAAAGCTTTATGATAGCAATCGATGGCTGCTTTCAAGTTCTCTTCCCGCACTCCCTTCACTCGATCTGCATAAGCATTTCCCAAAATTACTTGTGCATTAGCCCAATAACAAGGGTCTAATTCTTGACTGTAGACTTGCAAAGTTGCTTCACATGAGCGAATAGCTTGCTCTAAGTTCTCGGCTCGATCGCCCGCAGTTATTTGCCGATAAGCATTGCCCAAATTTTGTTGAATTTTAGCCCAATTTAAAGGATGTGCTTCGCGGGTGTAGACTAATAATGCTCCTTGATAGCACTGAATTCCCAGTTCTATATTTGTGGCTGTATCGCCCAAAATTATGCTAAAATAAGCATTGCCTAAATTCATTTGTGTATCTGCCCAAGACTGAGGTGTTCCCTCGCGAGAATAAACTTGCAATGCACCTTGGTAGCAAGTAATTGCTCGATCGATATTTTCGGCTCGATCGCCCCGAATTCTGTCAAGATAAGTATTTCCCAGATTATTTTGAGTTTGCGCCCACAGTTGGGGCAATGCTTGATGAGTCCGAACTTGTAAAACAGCTTGGTAGTGTTGAATTGCCTTTTCCAAATTGTCCGCGCGATCTCCTCGAATGCGCCTTAGATAAGCACTGCCTAAATTATCTTCAGTTTCCGCCCAGTCGATCGGCAATTCTGAAAGAGTTCTGATTTCTAAAGCTGCTTTGTAGCACTCAATTGAACGCTCCAAATTGTCAGCTTTTTCTCCGTTAATTCGTTGACTGCAAGCAACGCCTAAATTGTTTTGAATACCCGCCCATAGCGGCGGAGATTCCTGTTTGGTTAAAACTTGTAGAGATGCTTCATAACAAGTAATAGCTAACTCTATGTTGTCAGCCTGTTTCCCCAGAATTCTCCGAAAGTAAGCAGCCCCTAAATTCACTTGAGTATTTGCCCATTTATAGGGGAAAGCTTCGCGGGTATTTACTTGTAAAGTAGATTGTAAGATAGCAATCGATCGTTCTAGATTGTCTGCGGGTTCTCCTTGGCTTCGCTCTTGATAGGCGATCGCTAAATTACCAGATACTCTCGCCCACTGTTCGGGAAATGCCTCATCGGTAAAAATTTGCAGTGCTGCTCGATCGCATTGAATTGCTTGCTCTATGTTGTCAGAGACATTACCATAAATTCGCTCTTTATAAGCCAAACCCAGATTATTTTGTAGGTGCGCCCGCATTAGCTGATTTTCAGGCTGGCTTAAAATTGGTAAGGCTGCTTCGTAACCGGCGATCGCAATTTCTAAATTATTCGCCTTGGAGCCTTGAGGGAATTTTTGAATTGCTTCGGATATTAGAGTAAGAATTGCTGCTAATGTTAAACACTGTTGAAATTCATATTCCTCATAAAACTGATTGACTTTAATTCGCAAATAGAGAGCAAATTCTTCATTTAATAGCTCTATATTTTCTAGAAATAAGGGGTAAAACAGCTTATCATTACCTTCACTTTGGGCCGCTACCAGCAGCAACTTCATTAGAAAATCGAAATAAGCTTGTTGTCGCTGTTCATCAATTTTTTTAGCGCTCATCGCCGATCGCCTCTATTTCAAATTGCCTGCTTTCTAGTATTCTCAATTAACCTGTAGGGGCGGGTTCGCCAACCATCTCAAAGCTTGCAGATAAGTTAAATAAACCCGCCCTCCCCCACTTGTAATATCTCGATCGGGGCGGGTTTATGAGATTTATTATTTGTATTTGAGACTAAAGCGAACCCGCCCCTACAGGAATTATATCTATTTAACGTGACATGATATTAGCTCCAAATCTCTCTTAATTTTTCCAGCAATTCTTCAGCCAATTCCAGTAATTCAATTTCCCGATCGCCCTCATCAACATCTTCTCCCAATTCCCGATCGCTCCCTGCATAAATTCCCTCACCAGTAAAAACATCTTTAACAGCATAGGCTCTTTCATCTTCCGGTTCGTTGCAATAAATCTGTTCCAGTTGGGCAATAATCTCGGCTATTGGTCGAGTGTTGAGTACATCTCTCACTTGCACTGCTACTGGATCGTCACCGAGCAAAAAACTATTAGCTAACTCCAGTCGCTCTAAATAATCTACGAAATCATCGAGGGTTTGAAGATTAGCAATTTGTATTTCTAAAGCCTCTACTGATGGTACAAATCCTAACAGTTTGGCTGAGTTTAATTGTTCCTCAAACTGAACTGCTACATAGCCAATGCGATCTTCTGTTGCTTCTAGGGGAATGGCGATCGCACTTTCCCCGAACCACAGAGGACGGCACTCCAATTTACCGATTCCTGGGAGTACCAAATCGGCGACATCCCATCGAGCACAAATTATAGGCTGCCAGCTATCCCCTTGCTCTAGCTGGGGCTCGTAGGCTTGCCACTTCAAGTAACTGTAAACGGCATAAACAGCTAATGTATTGAGGTAAACTCGCTTAGCCACTTCTCGCTTAATTGATGCGGGAGCGAGTTGCAGGGTTTCTGTTGCTAATTGCTTCGCCAGACGGTGAGCTTCGGTACCGAGGGGAACTGTCAATCGGGGGGCTTCTGTGCTGTTCATTGTTCAAACCTCTCTTTGGTATCCTAGCTCTAGAGCGATCGCCTGGAGTAAAGGGCGACAGTGCCTTTCCCAATGAGATTTTAGAGTTTGATAGTTGATATTATGTTCTCTGGCGATCGCGCTAAATTTATCTGGTGGGTTTTTTAGCAGCACTCTGAAACTGAGTAACTGACAGTTACAATTTGGATAGGTTTGAGGATGGCAATTCCGCAGTTTTTCATCAGGATCTTCCTCCACGTACTGTTCCAATTTTAGACCAACCTGCTGTTGTTGTTCTCGTTCTATTTGTTCAATATAAGCATCTAGTCCGCTGCGCGTGGGAATCTCAAAATTTGTTGTCGGTAGAAGTTCTAGCAGGGAAGTTTCGGTTTGACTGTCTGTAATAGGTGCGTCTAAACTGCGATCGCCCTTTGCTTGTGAGTATAAATCTTTAAGTCGCCAGTAGAGGTAACTGTTGACCCATTGCAGCAAGCGCTTTTGAATCAAAGGTCGATCGCGATCGAAGCCTTGACATAGTTGTCGGTTTATCCATTCAAAGGTACGATTCAAAGCATCTAAATAGTCTGGGTGAGAGGATTTACCTAATCCCGGTAGTTGTTGAATTTCAACGAGCAGCAGATTCATCGCTTTTCGCCTTTTCGGGCTTTTCAAAGGGTGCTGGCACACCTGTGAAATCAGTCGGTACAGTTGTTCATCCATAGATACAGAAACTAAAAAAGCAGGACTTAATATAGCAATCCTAAATCATTTGTGAATTTCTTACTCCCTCCCCTTAATAAGGGGAGGGTTGGGGTGGGGTCAAAAACTTTACGACTCCTGCAAGGATTGCTATATCTTGCACCAGTTGCAATAAAGGGCTACCTCGCGGGGTGGGGGCGGGTTTATTTAACCTGTCTGCTAGCTTTAAAGCTATTGGTGAACCCGCCCCTACAGGATGGGTGACAATGATGCCGTCAGGTGAATTTTACCCCTTTTATGGGGTGTTCGCTAATTCTAATTCCTCTTCCGATTCATCCCGGATTCTGAAATAGTAAAAAAGATTAGCAACAGCCAAATCAGAAGCTTTTTCCAAATTCGACGATACTAAACTTTTATGACCCGCTATTTCCCCTTGCTCAATGATATAATTTTCGTAATCTTCACGCTGCTGCCGATCGAGCATTAATTCCAGTTGAGTGCGAAGCGCATAAAAATGAGACTTGGGCCGCAAATTTTCATAAAATAACTGTTCGTCTGGTATTGCTAAAGCTGTTGCGGCTGATTTTTTATCCCCAATAACAGCTAAGTTGGATTTACTAAAATCAGCACTTTGTAACTGTTTTAACTCACTTGGGGGCAAAGCATTCATCCAGTCAATCTGATTTTGCCAAATGTCTAATGCGGCTAAATCGTGATTGTGAATGCGCGTGATTTCTGGGAAGAGAAAATCTAATTCGTCCTCAGAGTCGCAGCCGGCAATTACTGTTAAGCCATCTTGACGGATTTGTTGTTGAAGTTGAGAAATGCGATCGCCCGCAGCACCAAATTCATTCTGCACCTGATACGTGCCGATAATACTTTGCTCGATCGCCCAACTGCACTCTAACCGCCGCAACTGTCCCGCCGCACAAGTTTCTGCTAACAAATGCGGGTTTCTGTATGTTGCTAAAGCTTTAAACAGCATCTCCCGCGCTGCAACAATTTCAGCGTTGCGGTCGTTGATATCTTTCAGTTGCAAAGCCGATCGCCTACCAACTACCACATGATCTAATTATTACATTTTCTGTTAAAAGCAGATCTCACCTTTATCAAACTTTGCTTGAAGTTTTTCCTTTACTGCTGTGGTAAGCTTTAGACGCAACGCCATATCTTCTATGTCATGATAGATTTTGGTATTTCTATAGTCGATCAATTTATCAATAGTTTTCTGCTTGATATAGGTTCTCTCGAAAGCCTTCGTTAGTTCGGATTTATCGGCTTTATTAACATTAATAGGTAATGGCGTTGTAGGTGTGGGTATCGGTGTGGGTATTGGTGTGGGTGTTGGTGTGGGTGTGCTAATAACCTTATCAGATTTGATAAATTGAATATTTTTAAGTTCCAACTTTCTTTGCAGGAGAGGTGGACAGGAAGGAGCAATCATAAAAGATAAATCTCCCGGTGTCCCATCTGGTTTGAAACTGGCATCTTCTAACCATTGATTAAACGTTTCTAAATGGCTGCTCAACAGTTCATAGTTTTTAGCTTCCCCAAAGGCTTTAGCAACGCAGTGGCTGTTGTGCAGTAATTCTACACAAGAGTCGAAGGCATGACGTGCAATCACTGTTGTAGTTGAAACTGCCGATAGAGTGTATGATTTCTGCTTGAGGTAACTTGCCCAGTGTTGTCTACACTCAGATTCTACTAACTGGCGTGAATTGCCTTCAAATACCTGCTCTGGAGCTTCTTTAAAATATTTTTGATGTATTTCTAAGACAGACCCAGCATAGTGTTGACAAAACTCCCTCAACGTATTAACAGGATTCAATGGTATATCTTTGATTTCTTGCCATGCTTGAGCAAAATTTTTATATCCCTTATAAGCCCCTTCAATACGCTCATCTATTTTATTTCTAATCAGTTCAAATTCATTGGTATAACCCTTACTTAGATTTATAACTGATTCACCTAAAAGACTTTCCATGACAGAATCTTCAGCAATAAAACTTTCTACGTTATTTGATGTACCTACTAAGTAAATTAATATGCGAATCTTTGATTCAAATTTGTCTAATGCTCTTCTAATCAATTGCTTAAAAAGCAATCTGGTTTCTTTAATTTGATTAGGAAATTGTGCTAAAGCATCTAACTCATCTGTGAGATACACAAAACTAAACTGAGTATCGACGGCTGATACTTCAGATACTATGTAAAAGAAAAATTCTTCAAGACTATCTACTCTATTAGCAATATACGTTTTAAATTTGTTGCGAAATGGTATTATTTTTTTTGCACCATTGAGTCCATTGACTTGATCATCATCTAAATAATCCCTTAAAACTTGTTCAGCTACATTTTTAACTGACAACAAGAGATTTGAATTGTGTAACAATTCATAAAATGTATGAGCTAAAATGTGGGAATACAATTTTTCCTTAAAACCATTCTCCATAGGTAAATCAGCAAGTTGGAACTCAACGACTACAGAGTGATTCTGATACGTTGGTTTAGTTTTAGTTAATTCATGCAAGTAAGTTAATAGGGAAGTTTTACCACTACCAACTAGGGCCGCAACGAATCTAAATGTAAAGTAACCATCATCAAATGTATGACTTAGATCGTCCTCAATAAGCTGAGTTAGGTTAGATATTTGCTGCCCCGACAAACTTTTGGCTGTACATCCTTCACCCTCTGACCCTGGAAGTCTAACAACGCGCTCTATTCTAATATCATCAACAAATCCTGTGCCTGACTTCACTTGCTGAAGGAAGTCTCTTATGTACCTTTTTTTTCCTGCGTCTTCTGGCATGGCTTACTCTACCCACTGAATAAGTTCATCTTCTTTTTCGATAACTGCAAAAACTTTAGCATTTGATTTAAGCAAAGCAAAGTTTTTATTCAAATTTGATTGAGATATATCATTCTGTTCCAAGAATTTCTGACAAATTTCTCGGCTACGAATAGCAACTACTCCCCTTAACTCTTGACGCTTTCTTTCTTCAAAATAAAGAGCCTTAAACTTTTCTACAAATGTCTCAAAGTCCATCTCTTTACCACCATCGGAAGCCTGAGAAGCCACAACTCCGATTTGACAGTAGCGCCAAAGAGTATTTATAAGTTTAGCTCCTTTTGCTGAATCAAACTCATATTTACTGGTTTGCAGATTAACAGCTAGAACTTTCTTGCCTTGCTCTGTCACGAAAAGCTGACCCTTTTTAGGAGATTCGAGCAATTGCTTCTGACACAAAGCATCACAGATAGCATTCGCATCCTTCTGGTATCCTTTAGATAAATGCTTTTTCACATCGCTTTTAGTCACCTTACTCTCTAAAGAGTAGGCTACTGCGTACAGCAAGTAAAGTAGTTGTTCGGTAGAAAGCTCGATCATAAGTTCCTCTTGTCCATTGGTACTGGGCTGAACGTGGGTGGTACTTTAGAGAATACCACGCCTCATACTCCTAAAGCAGTCATATTGATTACTTAATGGTTGGGGACTTGACAAGCGAGAGCGGACAATCGGCAAATATTGAGTCTGTAAGCTAAAGTTAGATTTTACCAGAAGCGATCGCCAATTTACTACACCCCTTGCCCAAGTAAAGTCTTCCAGCATAACATCAGCGTTGATCTACAGTTTAAAATCTCAAACTAATTTAAGAACTGCCAAATCTCCACTCACCTAGTCAATCTGCATTTATCTGCGGTTAAAAACTCCCAAATCTTCTTTTAAAAAAAGTAAAAGACAAGCTAACTTTAACTTAGCTTGTCCTCAACTTTCTGGATATTTTATCAATCCCAACTAAAGCATTGTTTAGTCTAAATATGGGTAGAGATTAGTAAAAAGTTACTCACCCATATCACTTGAGGCGTTTCGCCTGTTTCTACGCCAAAACAGGCACCGGTTGCGGCCAGCGACCCATTACTTTACCAATCACCGCCAATTCTTCCATCAACTT
>DMYK01000195.1:0-1258 GCA_003483675.1 Microcoleaceae cyanobacterium UBA11344 | reverse complement strand
GCCCAACCGGTGCCGTGACTGGGGTCAACCATAATTGGTAAGTGAGTCAGAGTTCGCAACACTGGCACTGCCGACAAATCTAGCGTATTCCGCGTATACTGCCTGTCATACCCGCGAATTCCGCGCTCGCACAAAATCACATTCGGATTGCCAGAAGCCATGATATACTCAGCAGCCATCAACCATTCTTCAATGGTGGCGGAAATGCCGCGCTTCAGCAAAATTGGTTTGTCTTGAGCTCCGACTTTCTTCAACAGTGAGAAATTCTGCATATTTCTCGCCCCGACTTGAACCACGTCGGCTACTTCTACGATCGCACTTAAGTCCGCCGCATCCATAACTTCTGTGATAATTCCCAAACCGCTGGCTTCCCGCGCCGCAGCTAGCAATCCCAAAGCACTCTCGCCGTGGCCTTGGAAAGCGTAGGGGGAAGTTCTCGGTTTGTAGGCTCCACCGCGCAAAAATTGAGCACCAGCAGCTTTAACGCGCATTGCCGTTTCAACAATCATTTCTTCGTTTTCGACCGAGCAAGGCCCTGCTACGATCGCGATCGGATGATGCAAGCCGATCGTCACAGTTCCTAAAGGAGTAGCAACCGCTACTTCGCTGGGTTCTCCTTGGCGGTACTCCAAACAGGCGCGCTTGTAGGGTTTTTCCACTCGCAACACTTCCTCAATCCAGGAACTCATTTCGCGCAGTTGCATGGGTTCGAGCTCGGCGGTGTCGCCTACTAAACCCATGACTACTTTGTAACGCCCGACTATTTTTTCTGGTGTCAAACCCCAGTGAGTGCGGAGCTCTTCGTCTAGGCGATCGATCTCGGCTTCTGGAGTGCCGGCTTTCATTACAATAATCATATTTTTTTTCCCTTTTATGTTGGGCTAGACACGAATTATGACACGGATGGAATGCGAAAAATCCCGTTTTTACTTAAGCCTCGATCCCCCTAAATCCCCCTTAAGAAGGGGGACTTTGAGACAATTCTTGTCCCCCCCTTCTTAAGNNGGCAAGAATGCGGGGGGATCTGGGCTTAATCGTCAAACAGCCGTCTCTGACAGCGTTTGACCTTAAGTTGACACCAATGGGTACGGCACGTCCTCAATAGCTAATTGCTAATGACTAATGACTAATAACTAATAACTAATGACTAACTTTTTGATTTTGCGTCACGCCACGCTTCTCGCATCCGTCCAAAATTAGTATTGAATTCTTCCCACCCCAGGCTGCTTCCTGACACTTCTTCATCCCAGGAAGCTGA
>DMYK01000612.1:10510-11176 GCA_003483675.1 Microcoleaceae cyanobacterium UBA11344 | reverse complement strand
GGCCAAAGTTTGCGATCGGTTTTAGCTAAACTAGATTCCAAACAGCAAGCATTAGTTTTGGGGCACGCGGTACCGATGCCGGTGGTTGTGCAAATTCGTCCTTATGATGAGCAATTTTATAGGGAAATTGGTGATATTGATTGGCAAGAAATGCCCGACGCAGATGTATTTGCAGAGGCTGAAGCCGCTAAGATGGATCTGGGGTTTTAGTTGGGATGGGCGATCGAATTGATGCGTGGCGCAATCTAACGGGTGTCGTGAGATATGACTAACGACAACATAACCAAAATTGCTAGCGTTTGTTGGTTGACTTTTTGTTTTGCTGAGTGTAATGTTACAGATGTAGGTTTCAGTTTAGTTTGTTAATGCGGTGTAATGCCGAATACAAATACTCAAATTCTGTTATGAGTGCGATCGATTCAACTAATCTCAAAACTTATATCTGTCCATGTCTGGCAGGAAAAAGTAAATTTTTGTAACAATAATTGGGCGTTTTGCATAAAAATTGCGGACTCACCCAGATAGATANNGCTACTGTTGCGGGCGATCGGGGCTAAGGGTGCATTAGGGCGATCAAATCCGCTTGTGGACTAGCCTCAAAACTAGCTTGTGGCAGACTGATGTAAAGTTTTGTAACAAAATCCGAGTATTTTGCATAAAACTTGC
>DMYK01000612.1:0-10362 GCA_003483675.1 Microcoleaceae cyanobacterium UBA11344 | reverse complement strand
CCAGATAGATAAATAGAGGCCCACAATCACCTAGGGCGGCTAAGAAAAATTAGGGAGGACAACCCCCTTTTAAACTCAGTTGCTTTTGATTAATCAAGGTCAGTTCAAGAAACTTGTACAGCAGAGTGAGGAGATATGGCGACATCACAAGAAATATCAATACAGTTAATTGAGGAAGGGATTGATGATTATTCTGAGGGAAACTACTCTGAAGCAGTTCAGCTTTTTAATGAAGCTTTATCTAGAGATCCTGAACAAGGAATCGCTTACTTTTATCGTGGTTTAATTTTTGCCATTATAAATAATTATCAGGAAGCGCTCAAAGATTTTAATAGGGCAATAGAAATTCAACCAAGGGAGATTAGTCTCGATCGGATTTATGACTTACGGGGTAATTGTCATGAAGACCTAGGAGATAGAGAAAAAGCAATTAAAGACTATGAAAAAGCAATTGAAATTAATCCCAGTCTCGTATCAGCACACCACCGCAGAGGTAGTATTCTGTCTATATGGGGGATGATGTCGAATGATACTAAAGTTGATACGACAGAGTTACTAACTTTGGCTGTCGAAGAATTTGACTTTGTAATACAATGTCAACCTGAAAATATCCATGTCTACGAACAGCGAGGTAGAATGCGATCGCTCCTATATGATGAAGTAGGAGCCATTGAAGACTTTAGTATTTGTATTCAACACAATCCAAACGATTATATAGCTTACCAAGAAAGAGCTCAGTCTTTTACGCAATTAGGGAGAAATAAAGATGCACTAAATGATTGGTACGAAATGCTAGAAATTTGTCTAGCCAAAGGCGATACAGAAAGCTGCGAAACTGCCAATTTCTTTATAAAATCTTGCGAAAACAAAGAGGATTCTCCTAAATCTGTAACAACCTCACCACAGCAGGAGTCAGAATTTGATTTTGAAGCCAGAGAAACTGATATACCTTCGGCTGATGCTAGCTCTAGTAGTCAGGCGACTTCTTACTATAATTTGGGATGTGAATTATATAACCAAGGAGAAGTAACCGAGGCAATTTCTGCGTTAAAACAAGCAATTCAAGTCGATCCAAATTATGCAATGGCTTACTTTATATTGGGAATAATCCTCAAAAATAGCAATTTGTTAGATGAATCTGTTAAAGCATTTACAAAAGCTATTGAAATCAATCCAAAAGACTCCAGATTTTATGAATTTCTTGGCTTTGCACTAGCTGATTTAGATCGTTTACCTGAAGCTTTACAAGTGCTTCAAGAAGCTATCCATTTTAATACTGATGACGCGGGTATTTATCAGTATGTTGCAAATATCTTAAAAAGACAAGGAAATATTAGAGACGCAATTCAAGGATATAAAAAAGCCATCATATTTGCCCCTAATACTGCGATATTATACAGTAAACTAGGCTCACTACTAAGTAAATACAAACACGATAAAAATGAAGCTCTAGAAATATTTCACAAGGCGGTAGAAGTCGAACCAGATGACCCTGAATCCCACTTTAAATTGGCTTCATTTCTACATTATCTGGAACGCAAAGCCGAGGCATTACCTATATTTAAAAAGGCTAAAAGCTTGTATAAAGCTAAAGGAGACACAGATGGAGTTTTGTTGGCAGAAAACTTAATAAATTTATTAAGTTAGTTTTGCTCATATTTCACTAATATCCCTACTTTGCCATGATGATTACCTCCAACCAAACAATGCAATATCAAGCAGAACTAGATTCATTGAATAACATCCTTAAAACTAATCCCAACAATGGGCAAGTTTTACTTGAAAAAAGTCAGGTACTCATCAAACTCAAGCTATATGAAGAGGCTGTCACAACTTTACGTCATTTAGTTTCAGTTGAGCCAACTAAACCCCAGCCTTGGCTGCTTCTTTCCAATGCACTTAAAGCACTTCACCGAGATGAAGAGGCAACAGCAGCCCATAACCGATATCTGAAAATGAGTCCTCAAAAACCTAGTATACCAGACATCAACATTACATCCGGTAATAACAATGGTGTTGCTAATTTAGATAATCAAGCATTCCTAGATAACTACTGCTTGGCTCTATTTCAGCTAGAAGCCAGAAATCAAGAACTGCTCAATGCACGGGAAGACTTGAAGTGGTACAACAATCAGTTAAATGCAGCCGATCAATTAGCAAAACAGCTTGAGTTGAAGAATTCCTCAAGCTTACCTAATGTCAAGTTGCCAGCCTTTACTCAAGTTGCAAAAGAGCGGGTTGAGTTAGCCCTTGCTAAAGCTAGCAGTGAGGTAACAGAATATAACAATATTCAAAACCAATTCAAAGAGACTAGAGAACGTCTGCAAAAACAGTTTGAAGATACTATGTCTAATCTCGGTAGCGAGTTAGATTCAAATATTTCCGATCTTAAAACAAGGCTGGAAAAGCTTGAAAATGAAATTCGGATTACTATTAAGAATATTGATTCGCTCAAGACTAAACGAATGCTAGAAATTTTATTTATAGTAGGTGTTGGGGTGGTGACAGTCTTGATATTCCAAAATATCGTGGCAGTCATAGTTGCTATGCTCATAACATGGGGGATTAGCAGTAATCTATCCATGAGTTAGTGGCTGTTAATCTATAAGTTGAAACTCGTCTGTACAAAAAAATCTGAAACTAGGATAAAAACATGGGAAACATCATTAATATTATTTCGATGCTCAAACACATGACGAAAGAGCTACAAGAACTGACACTAAAGGAAGTAGAGTTAAGGCGGCGATTACCAGGAGAAGAGGCTCATTTGACCCAAAAACTACTTCAAGAAGAGGCTCAATTAAAGCAACTCATGCCTCAAGCAGAAGTCCGCTTTAATAAGCTGCTAGAACAGTCAAAAGCAAAAGCCGTAGTAGAGCTGGCAACAATTGCTTCCTACACAAAACTAGCAAGCCAAAAAGCTAACGAAGAAGCGCCTCGGTTATTGAGAGAAGAGTGGACTCAGCAGCAACAATTGCTTGCTGACATTATGCACCTAATTGACGGTATAACAGCAGCTTCAGAGGACAGCCCGCCACGTTTAATATCTCTGCCTTGGGGCGATCGCCTTTGGAGTCCATCCGATCGGGAAAAAAATAGCTATCGCCCTCAAACAAGCGGTTTAGCACCAGGGGTGTTACGGGTAGGGGAGTTACAGCAATTAGGGACATTGCCACTCGAACAACTTCAACCTCGTATTAGCATCCCTGCTTTTGTGCCAATTCGCGCTCTATCAACCGATCCCGCCTCCCACACACCAGGGCACATCGCCATCTTCAGCAACAGTGCCGATTCTCGACAAGCTGCTGTGGAAGCAATTCAATCGATCGCATTAAGAGTCATCAGCACATTTCCTGTTAAAAAAGTTCGAGGGGTATTTATCGATCCGGTTGGGATGGGAAATAACTTTCCTTTTAAGAGCTTACCAGAAATAATTTCCGGCCCTAGAACCTACACTCGCAGTGATGATGTACGGGAACAGTTGCGAGAATTGACCTTAAAAACTGAACAGGTAATTCAGAAATATTTAAGTACGGACTATCAGACAATAGAAGAATATAATGGTGCTAAATCCTTCATCAAGGAACCGTACCGCTATTTATTTGTTGCTGATTTTCCTACCAACTTTGATAACACATCTTGGGAAGACTTAAAAAGTTTGTTGATTAATGGAGCCAGAGCAGGTATGTACGTGGTTCTGCACATTGATGAAACTCTAGAAAAACCCCGGAACTTCAACTATGGAATTTTCAATAGTAGCTGCACTGTATTGCGTCCATCCGATCGCAATTATCAACGAAATCAGTTATTTTCAATGAATTTACCTAATAATCTTGCTTGTAAAATAATTCTAGATCGCCCGCCAGCTAACGAGCAGTTCAACCAAATAACAGAAGCTATCACCAAAGCCACCAAGGAAGTAAAAACAGAGACAATACCATTTACAGAGCTTTATCCTCCTAAAATGACTGAATGGTCTTTTGACAGTCGCGAAGAAATGCGAGCACCAATAGGAATTACAGGTGCAACCGATTACATCGAATTTTGGATGGGCAACAATGAAGATGGAAAAGTAACAAGTCAAGGGTTGTTAGCAGGTAAGCCTGGGGCAGGAAAGAGCTACACGCTGCACGCTATCATCACCAGTTTGGCAATGAGGTATTCGCCAGACGAACTAGAAATGTATCTCCTGGATTTCAAAGAAGGCGTTGAGTTTCAGATATATGTAGACCCAGAAAGATCGGAATCAGCTAATCTAGATGGAGAGTTAAACGAAGCTAAGGCATTACCTCATGCCAAAGTTGTTTCAATTGAGAGCGATCGCGAATTTGGTTTAAGCGTCCTTAAATACATTCAGCGAGAATTAGAAGACCGTGGCAGCAAGTTTCGAGCCGCAGGCGTAAGCAGTCTCAAAGACTATCGCAATCGCTCAGAAGAAAAAATGCCACGCATTTTAGTCGTGATTGATGAGTTTCAATATATGTTCCAAGAAAATGATGACATCACACGACAACTGAACATTATTTTTGACGACATCACGCGACGGGGACGAGCTTTTGGCGTACATTTATTGATTGCATCTCAATCCCCCAGTGTACCGAATATGAGTGGTGGCATTTACTCCTTTATTGACTTGCGTATGGCACAGCAAATGGATAAAAAAACGGCGGCTTCAGTTCTAGCAGAAGGTAATATAGATGCCGTAGATTTGCTGGAAGGGCCAGGCGAAATTATTTACAACTCTCAGCAAGGAAAGAAAGGTTACAATACTGTCGGTCAAATAGCTGATATGTCTGCCACCATTAGGCGAAATGCTCTGCTACAAATCCAGTCTGTTGCAGGAGATAAGCATTACAAACGCCCAGAACCGCTAATTTTGTTCAACGGGACGCAAGCAACTAAACTGAATCGCAACCGACAGTTAATTCAATTGTCAGGGATGTCTAACTGGCTGCCTCTACGAGAGTTAAACAAACAAGTGATCAAACAAGCAGATTGGTCGCTAGAAGAGACTCCAGGCGTTGCATGGCTTGGCGAAGCCATGCGAATAGGAAACCACACCCAGGCAATTTTTCGCCGCCGTCCCCGGAGCAATATGCTGCTAATTGGTACATCAGAAGAAACAATTTTTGGTATTTTAGGCGGAATTTTAATTAGTCTCGTCCATTGTCGCCAACCAAACACAGCCCAATTTAGAATTATGGATCTGTCCCAACAAGATGAAGAAAATCATCAAGGAAAAATGTTAGTCTCTTTCCGCGATACTTTTGGAAAATATTTTCCGGTATCGATTGGGAAGCGCTTCCCAAATCCTGAAGCTCAAATTCAGCGATCGGAAGATATCCTACAACAAACCTATGTCGAATTTGAACGGCGTAAAAAACTGCGAGATGACAACCCTAATGAAATGAATTTAGGGCAATCGCTATTCTTTGTGTGTGCGGTAGGCGGCCTTAGTCGGGCGCAAAATCTGCGACCTATCATGGGTTCACGCAATGAAGAACCATCCGCAGACGCTAAAAACCTGATAACTCTACTCTCTCAAGGGCCAGAGTTAGGTATTCACACTATCCTGTGGTTAGAAAGCATGAAAACATTTCTGAAGATGACGGCGGAAAACCGCTCATCATTAACTCATTTCGATCTTCGTATTGGCTTAACAATGCCAGGAGATGATTCAAGGTCACTTTTTGCGGAAACTTCAGCTCAGAATCTACCTCGATTAAGGGCTTACTTCCACGATGAAGCGGCAGCCGCAGGGCTAGAAAAGTTCAAGCCCTATGCAGTCCCGGCGGTTCAGGAAATTACTGAGTACGGTCATCGATTCAAACAGCGTTCTTTATAGGGAAATTAAAATCATGGCGAAAGATATTGATGTTGATGAAGAGCAATTGCACAGGTTCATTGAAGCTTTAGCTGCTTTCCAGCAAGTGACTACTGAAAAATTGCAGTCCGTTGAAACTAGCTGGAATCAATGCGATCAAACTTGGAAAGGTGCAAGCAAAAATCAATTAACAACAGATTTCGTGCGAACGAAACAGGCGATCGAGTCTGCATTAGCTGCGGGTGATGATGCCCAAAAATGGCTAGAACGGTTTAACGAAATTGTCAGAGAATTTGAACGTTATTAAAGGGAGATAAATGACTTATGGCTGAACAAACATCATTTGATTTAGAGGATGCTAAAGACCTTCGGGAGCAGTTGCAGCAATTTTATGAGACGCAACGACAAGAATGGTCAAGAGTATTAAGTCAGTGGGAAAATCTAAAAGGAGTTTGGCACGACAATCAATTTGACAGTTTCGAGCCACTTTTCGAGAAGCTGAAATCGACTTATAGTGATGGTGAACGGGAGTGCGAAAGTTATCTGGTTTTCCTGAATCAGCAGATAAAAGTTGCAGAGGAACGGCGACAAAAATTGGGAAATTTACCGAACTTATAGAGATATGCCACAGGTAAAGGCTGAACTAGAAGTATTTGAGAGTTTGCACGCAGCATTCGATCGCCTGAAAGAACAATTACAGGCGACTCATTCGCAAGTGGAAATTGATTTGGAAGAGACGCGCGATCGCATCTCTGAAGCTCTCCTTAGTGCTGAAGCTGATGCTGAAGAAGCACAGAGAGCTTATCAGGAGTGTCTGTACAACTCCGAGGAAGATGGGTCTTGTGATTATGAACAGGCACAAATGTACAGATTGCAAGAAGTTTCGGAAGATATCAGAGCGTGTTCGCAACAATTTGAGCTAGATTGCGATCGATATCAAAACCAAAGTAGCGTAGTAGGAGAGTTGTTAAACAAAGCAATACCTCGGTGTCAAGACGAATTGAGCGATCGGGTAAGTATCATCTCTCGAATGAGAAGCATATTAGCCGGCGGCCCGCAGGGATACGGAATGACTCAAAGTCAACCCCAAACTTCCTCACAAAAAGCCATACCCATCGATAATCACACGGAGCAAAGCATAAAAGTCGCTCAAAACAAAACACGAAATCCAGCAGAAAATATTGAGTGGACTAATCTACAGACTACAGCGGAGGAGAGAGCCATATACAGACAGCGAGTCCGGCAGGGTCAACACCAAACTGATATGTCTGAATCCGACCTCAATGAAGCTGTAAAAAAAGCTACTAACTTACTGCTTTGGCCTGAAGAAATGGCAGCGTTAATCTTTTACTCCTCCGACAATGGTTACAAACAGATAAACCGTTTATTGCGGGGACATTTGAAAGAGTTTGAGAAAAAATTGTATAACTGGCAGACTTTGGATCGGGCTAAAAATGACTATTTAGAACAAGCGCGTTTTGCAGCAGCGGCCTTGAATGCTCTGCCTAATTATAAGTTATTAGCTTTTCGGCAAACCACATTAAGTGCTGACCAGATAGCTAAATATAAGGTAGGTGAAATAGTAACAGAGCATGGTTTCACTAGCACCAGTACAGGTATTGTTGAATCTGAAAAATTTCAGGGTAATGTCCGCTATACCATTTTCTCTCAAACAGGCAAAATAATTCAAGAATATGCTAAACACCCGAATGAAAAAGAAGTTCTTTTTATGCCTGGAAGTAAGTTTAAAGTTTTGTCCGTAGAAGAAAAAGAAGGTAAAACTTTTATTCGGATGGTGGAGACACCTAATGGAGTTGAATGGTGGAGGCACAAAAGATGATCGAACTATCTGAACAAGAAAAAAAGTTATTGGAAATGATGAAAGCGGCTGAAGATGAGGAACTGAAAAAGCCAGCTTCTGAGCGTCCAGCACCTATGCCAATAGAAAAAACTAAGTATCCCATCGGGATACAAATTGACGAAGAGGAATCTGATAAATAGCAGCTATCAGTAAAACGCTAAAACTTTTGATTGTCTAAAATTATGGCTTCATTAAATTATGCGATCGAGCAACTTAGAGATGAATGGAACCGAGTTCAAAGATTACTCTCAGAAACCGAGGAACACTGGTCAGGAATAAACCGAAATTATTTCAACACTGAAATATTAAGACCCATTGAGGAGATGATGAATGACTATTTAGAGGAATTAGAAACAATAGATCGATCTGTCGATCGAGTCAATCGTACTCTATGAATTTACTGAATTTTTCTGTCGAAACTAACATTACAAATAGGAGAAATAAGCAATGAGTTTAGATTCTAAAGACTGGCGAAATGCTGTTATTGCAGGCAGCTTAATTGGGGGTTCTATGCTCATTGGTATTGTTGTCACCAAAGGCCCTAAAACCGCCAATCAACCAGTTACAAGCAATTCCAATTCAAGTTCAAATTTAAGTTCAAATTCAAATTCTTCAGCTTCCTCTACTCCATCTTCATCAATAACACAACAAGAAGCCGGCAATCTAATTTCTAATTGGCTGCAATCCAAGCGACAAATATTTGCTTCTCCATTCAATCGCCAACTGGCCGCTGAACTTACTACCGATGTTCTATATCAGGACATGATCAAGCCAGGAGGCTCAATAGATTGGTTAATAGAGAATAAGGCTTACTATCAATTCGGAGTCCAAAAAGTTGAATCAATAAAACAGTTTAGTGCTAACGGAAATCAGGCAACAATTGAGGTTAATCTTACTGAAGATCGTACCTTTTATGTTAATGGCAAAGTCGATCATACTCAAACTGACTTCAGCACCAAGCTTGTTCGCTATAATTTGCAGTTTGTAGAGGGTCGTTGGAAAATATCTGATTACCGAAGCATTAATTGAGGAAATGATTATAGTAGTGAAACTTTTGGTGAAAAAAAATAACAATCAACAGATCGGGAGTTGTAAAAGTTCAATGAAAAACCATAAATACAGCAAACAATTTACTGTATTGCTTCGATTACAGTTTGCAAGTATAGTAACTGTGACTGCTACAATGATTACCGTCAGCGGTATGGCTGCAATAAAGCTGAGTAATCATCTAGCATCACCATCCTTAAACAATGCTAAAAATCAAGATCGAGAACACTTAAAAGTTGCTTACAATATCACTAGCACTCCTAACCTTAAATATAGCCAAAAATTACTAGAGGTAGTTGATGAAATTGTTAATATTGCTGCTAAATACAATCTGCCAACAGAACCTTTATCAGTTAGTATAATTGATTTAAAAAATCAAACATTCGCAGGTTATAAAAATCAAACACCTAGATTTCCTGCAAGTGTTTCTAAGTTATTTTGGATGACCGCATTATACGCTTATATAGAAAAAGGAATGATTTCAGAAAAAGCAGCTTTGTATACGCCTCTGTGCAAAACAGATATATGTAAACTGATACAAAAGTCAGACAATGAGGCGGCTAGCCGTATTCTTGACCAATTAACAGATACAACATCTGGTTTGCGCCTAGATGGAGAAGAGTACCTAACCTGGATAAGCAAACGCGAACAAATTAACCGATTTTTTCAGCAAGCTGGGTACAAAGGCATAAATATTGACCAAAAAAACTTTCCTATTCCCTACCTAAAGCTTGAAAATCCTCAAGGTCGCGACCTGCAATTGCGTGGCGAACTTTCACAGCCTATTCGGAATAAAATGACGACCGATCATGCTGCTAGATTAATGTATGAAATTTTTACATATCAAGCAGTTTCGCAGAAATCTAGCGAGGAGATGATAAGTCTGCTGACAAGAGATTTGCGACCTGAAGTTTGGAAGCAAGATCAATACAACTCAGTTCGAGGTTTTTTAGGCGAGTCTTTACCAATTAATGATGTTTACTTTGCTTCTAAAGTAGGCTGGACTTTCAGTTCGCGCCAGGAAGTCGCCTACATAGCCACTAAAGATGGAAAAGCTGCTTATATCTTGGTGATCTTTGCAGATCACCCCACTTACGGGGATGATTGGAAGATTTTTCCTGAAATGTCTCTTCGAGTTTTTCAGCGAATGACCGCCGATAACTAGAATTTAATCGCGTAGCCTTGGTTTCTACCCGACTCTATCCAAGCTGACTCCATCTGTTTTACTCTTCCCCTTTTTTTCCCAAAGCTCGATCGCCATTCATCCCTAATTGCAACTTTCACCCGATGCTAAAATCGAAACATGATGTTGCTAGAAAACCTTTATGGTAAACTACAACCCACTGCTAAATCTGCCATCTAGTGACGAACTAGAAGAATTGACGTTAATATGATATTGGAACAATTGCCTCAGTTATCAGTTGATGAATTGAGAGCAAGGTTGACAAATAGACTGGGAGAAAATAGTTAAACAGGGCTAAAGCCAAGTGTCACACTGAAAAAGTCAAATAAAATTATTCCCAAGCTAGGGGTCAGGAGCTTTTACCCCTCGCCCTCTCACCCCTCATCCCTCCAACTGCGAATTAAAAACCCCGGAAAAGTTAAGTATTGTTAAGCCGATCGCCATAAT
>DMYK01000608.1 GCA_003483675.1 Microcoleaceae cyanobacterium UBA11344 | reverse complement strand
TCCCCGTGCTATTTTTGACCGCTCATTCAGAGTCGGAAATAGTGCGCCAAATGTTTGTCGCAGGTGCTGACGATTACATCAATAAGCCAATTGTGGAACCAGAATTAATTGCTCGCATTCTGAATCGCTTGGAGCGACAGCAGCTTAGGCATAAACTGGGACAGATACAACGCTAGTGGTATCCGTTGTCGGGATTAACTCCTCAGAGATCCCCGACTTCTTTAAGAAGTCGGGGATCTAACAAAAGAGCATTTTACGTTTAATTAGGTTGACGTACTTAAAGCACCGGAGCAAATTGCGTCGATCCAGCTTTATCCGAAAAAATAGAGACTATTACTCCCATTAATTTATACATCAAAACTGCCCAAGGTAAACTTTTTTTTAACGGTACAATCTATCGTTCCGACGAGTCAGTAATTATTGAATTAGAGCCGTTTCCCAACATCAATTTGAGTTTTTATCTAATCAAAACTCCCCTAAAATTCCAGCATCACCCAGCAAGAAATGTATCAGCTTATCGTCACAGAATTGCGAAAAAAAATCGGATTTGACCGAGAAATTATCGATCAATTTAATGCTGAATATGGCGGCGAAGTTGTCGCCGAAGACCACCTCGAAAGAGGGTTGGGATAGGCGCTCACGGTTAATATTTGTCAAGCAGTGGTGCGATGCTGCGGATTTGATGCAACTGTCTGCGGAAACTCGGCGCTCTCTTGCTGCGGAAAATAACATTAATTTGTCGATTTTGTCTGGTTCAGCACAAATTTGGGCAGAGCCAGATAGGAGCATTCAGAAGGTGGTAAATTTGTTCAGCGCGATTAAATTCTCCCAGGCCCAGAGTACAGTAACTGTTAGTATTCAAGATTTGGGCGATCGGGTTTTATTTGAACTCAAAGATCAAGGGCGGGGTATTCCTGCTAATCAGCTAGAGAATATCTTTGGACGGTTTCACAGGTAAATGCTTCTGACTCTCGCCAAAAAGGAGGAACTGGTTTGGGTTTGGCTATTTGTCGCAGCGTGCAGCAGCATGGCGGTAGAATTTGGGTTCAAAGTGTAGTGGGAGTTTTGACTTTCGAGTTAAACAGTTTTTAATCCAAAACCGATTCTGATTAATTTTTAATTTTGAATTTTTAATTATGGTCAGCAAAGCGCATTCAGAAGTTCGATGATGAAAAAAATCTCCTCCGCGTGATTCAGGCTTGTCTGGAACATTTAGGCGGTTGGGGAGTGCTGATTGCCCGTAATGGCAGCGAAGGATTGCTTGTCGCTGAAACTCAACTCCCTGACGCTATTCTGCTAGATGTGATGATGCCCGATATGGATGGAATTTCTCTGTTTCGTTTGCTGCAAAGTAATGTGGCGACTCGGGGGATTCCTGTGATTTTTCTGACTGCTAAGGTGCTGGCGATCGATTTGAGTGAATTTGCCGAGTTGGGTGTGGCGGGGGTGATTGCTAAGCCTTTTGATCCTTTGAGATTGGCACAGCAAGTGGCTGAAATTCGCTCGGTGGGTGGAGTAGCCTTAAAACTCAAAAACTCACGATAGGGGGTCGCATTTGGGCGTAAATAAAAGGTTGGAACATGAATTGTCGCCCAAATGCGACCCCCCTACATTTCGCTCAAAAGCAAGAGATTATTCGATCGCCCATCACCGTATTTACACGGAGAATCTGCGGTGAGAGGGTGAAGTGGTGAGGGGGTAGAGGGGGAATTTATGAGACATCGCGATCGCTCAAACCCTTTAAAAACGGCATTTTTCGCCAAAATTGCCCAAATAAACAACTCATGCCCGATCAGAGTCCAAGTAGCTTAATCAACAAAAATCATGTTCTTCAGAATTTCCTCATATTTTTTAGCTAACGTTTAGTTCAAGGTCTTGAATGAGAGGTCGATCATAGTGATCAGCATCCCGCTACTCAAGAACCAACCAGTCGTCAGGGGAGTTCTGGTGAGGGATTGTACTTTGAATTAACGGCTGCGACAGCATGCCACCTTCAGGTAAAGCCAAGTCTGAGTATTTATTGTTAAAGAGTGTGGAGATTTTGGAAATGTCTAATCAGCTATCTTCTCAAGGTAACAGCCTGATTCTGTGCTATTACGCAAATGTTTCCCACCAAATTCAGGTGGTTCGGATTGGGAACATTCCAAATTGGTATTTTGAAAGGGTGATGTTTCCGGGACAGCGAATGATGTTTGAAGCTTGGCCAGAAGCAGTATTAGAAATTCATACGGGTGCGGTGGCAAGTGCTATTTTATCAGACAAGATTCCCTGCTACGTGCTGCGGGTTATAGAAGAGATAAATGCTGATGAAGTACGAGATGAGGCAGAAGATGAGGCACAAGTTAGGGCTGTGGAGCAATATGCAGTCTGCGCCTGATCGGATTAAATAGACATCTCTCATCGACTAAAGCAAGCACAAAAATATTAGTTGATTAATGTTTCAGGATGGAACAAATGCCTAAAACTCTTGTCAATCTTACCTTATCCGTAGTCACAGAGGAAGTAGAAATTATCTTGGAGTCTTACCCTAAGCATCCCTACCAAGAAGCTTTTTCACCTTCGGGCTTACGACAGGATTTAATTGCTTACGTGCTGAGCCGCGTTCCTAATACTTATACTGCGATCGAAGCATCTGAGTCTGCATCGAACCAAACAGTCCAGGTTCGCTGTTCCTCAGAGCAGTTGCTGCATATAGAAAACTTGATTCACACAGGAATTCTCGACCTGCTGTATAGCGGTCAGAAGAGCGACTACCGCGTTCATGAAACAGTTAGATTCGGGGCGAGAGTTTCTAGTTGGTCGTGATAGTTGGTCGGGAATCAGGGGAGGTTAACCAAGCCTAGACAAGGGGATTTATAAGAAATACCCTGAAAACCCTGTGACTTTAGTCCAGGGATGAAAGGGCGTTGCAGGATTTATCCTGCCTGCCCCATCTTGACAAACCGATTTTGGTTTGATAAAGTTGCGGTGC
>DMYK01000081.1 GCA_003483675.1 Microcoleaceae cyanobacterium UBA11344 | reverse complement strand
TAGCACTTGTCATGCAGAAGCTGGATCGATTAAACATCTTTCACTGTTACCGGGAGTTACGGCTAAGCGATATGCTATACTAAAAGTTCTAGGATTGACTGATTTAGCATCTCTGGCTAATGCTAATTCCGATTTATTGGCGAGTTATCCTGAGTTTGTCGCAGGAGTAGCTGTGGATGTGGTGCAGCAAGCGCGATCGACTTTGTTGAATCAACCGTTTGTGCGAGAAGAAGGAAGTTTGGCAACGGATTCTGTAACGGATGTAGCGGATACTTCGACTTCGCTCAGTACAAGTGTAACGGATGTCAATCAGAGGGAAGAGGGAAGAGGGAAGAGGGAAGAGGGAAAGCACGACACGGATTTTGACGCGGATACAGGGATTAATTATAGAAAAGAAGTCAGAAGTGAGAATCATGCAGAAGATAACTCATCTCAAATAGTACCAGATATTGCCGACAATATTTTGGATAGCATCGCCGTTGAGGAAGTAGAAAATACTGGGAATTCAGCAGCCCGGTTTCGACTTGGTTTCGACTACGCTCAACCACCACGCTCAACCTTTACCCTGAGCGAAGTCGAAGGGAGCAGTTTTTTTCAGAAAAATACTTCGTCGCCGCCAGCAGACTCTGTGAAAAACCCGGTTTCTTTGCTCGAAGTCGATAATTCGTATACGGAAAATAAACCTCCAATATCTTCTATACCTGCGCCAATTCTCCGCAAAAAACCAATTCCGTATTCCCAATCTGTGTTTTTGCCGATCGCACCCATTGAATTATACTTCGATATTGAAGCGGAACCAGAATTAAATCTAGATTACCTCCACGGAGTCTTAGTGGTTGACAGGTACAATAAAACCGAGAAATACTACCAGTTTTTAGCGGAAAGTGCCGCAGAAGAAGGAGTGGCTTGGGAACATTTTTTAGAATTAATGTGGACTTATCCCATTGCTCCAATTTTCCACTTTTGCGATTACGAAGTCAAGACTTTTAAGCGATTGGCAAAACTTTACAACACTCCAGCATATCTGTGGAAACCCGTGCTCAAACGCTTTGTAGATATCCATAAATATGTCACCCAAAAAGCGATAATGCCGGTAGAAAGTTATGCACTTAAACCGATCGCCCGCTGGCTGGGTTTTGAGTGGCGAGATGCTAAGGCTAATGGTGCTCAGTGTGTCTGCTGGTATGACGATTGGCTCAAAACGGGCGATCGATCGATCTTGGAGGCGATCGTCCGATACAATGAGGATGACTGTCGAGCAACATACATAGTTAAGGATTGGTTGACCAATTTTTTGCTGGATAATCAACCGTGAATTTATGATTTATTGAACCGCGAAGACGCTAAGGGCGCGAAGGAAGAAAGAGAGGAAGTTTAGAAACTACTTAATTATTGGTAAAATGCGAAAGGGAGCAAAATTAATTCTATTTATTGTCGGCTTTCTGATCACAGCCACCGCTGCTATATTCACAAACCTGTCAGCCGAATCTTTTGCTGTTACTCAAATAGATTTTATCGGTAGAGCGATATTTCCGACTGGTTCTCCGTTTCAGGAAGCCGAAATTGGCGGACTTTCTGGCATTACTTATGATGCTGATAAACAAGTTTATTATGCCATTTCTGATGACCGCAGCAGCAAGGCTCCGGCGCGTTTCTATTCTCTCAAAATTAACTGGCAATCTGGTAAGCTGGAACAAGATCAAATAGATTTTACTGGTGTTACTACTTTATTAGATGAAAACGGCAAAAGTTTTCCAGAATTAAGTTTAGATCCTGAAGGGATAGCTTTTACTGGAAATAGTGTGTTTGTTTCTTCTGAGGGTGATGTCGATCGCCAAATCAATCCCTTCATCAAAGAATTCTCCCTAGATGGTAAACTGCTCAAAACTCTGCTAATTCCTGAACTGTTTTTGCCTGATGACAAAGGCACTAAAGGTATCCGCAATAATCTGGCTTTTGAAAGTTTGACTTTGACGCCAGACAAAAAATATCTATTTACAGCCACAGAAAATGCCTTGATTCAAGATGGTGCAGTACCTTCGTTGCAAAGTGGCAGTCCGTGCCGGATTTTGCGGTATGATGCGGTTAGTGGCAATCCAGAGCGATCGTTTCTTTACATCACTGAATCGCTACCAGTGGGCGCTAATCCTGTGGGAAAATTAACTACTAACGGTTTAGTCGATTTATTGGCGATCGACGACAAGCGCTTGCTGAGTTTAGAGCGCGCCTTCTCCCTGGAAACCGGCACGACGATCAGAATTTTTGAAATTTCTCTGGAAAAGAGCGATCGCATTGAAGCAATGGAAAGCCTCAAAAGCCGTCTGGGCGAGGTGTCTCCCGCTCAAAAACGGCTGCTGCTAAACTTGGAAACCCTGAAAATTCCCCTAGACAACATTGAGGGGTTGACATTTGGCCCGGTTTTAGGCGATGGTAGCAGAGGTCTGATTTTGGTGAGTGACAACAACTTCAGTCCGTTTCAGGAGACTCAGATTTTGGGCTTCAAAATAAAAGTTCAAAAAACCTCTTGACAAATGGTGCGGTCATAGGCATAATAGAAATTGTGCCTGAAAAAAAGGCAAAAACGAGGGACAGTAGTTCAATTGGTTAGAGCACCGCCCTGTCACGGCGGAAGTTGCGGGTTCGAGCCCCGTCTGTCCCGTTCTCTCGTAAATCGAAAGTCTAAAATAGAAACTTAAGCTTTTGATAGTTTGTTTCATGGATTAAGGAACGGCAACATATGATTGTTACGACCATTAACCCCTCAGCGGAAAAAACTACACAACGGGTAGTATTATCTCATATCAGTTGGCAGACTTACGAAAGCTTATTAGCAGAAGCTGGAGACAAAAGATCATCGCTATTTTCATATTCTCAAGGAGTCCTAGAAATTATCATGCCATCAGATTTGCATGAAACTATTAACTGTTTACTCAAACAGTTCGTGACGACTTTAAGTGATGAATTAAAGTTGAAACGTAAGGGATTTGGTTCGACAACTCT